>JAPOVF010000314.1 GCA_026708285.1 Acidobacteriota bacterium | reverse complement strand
CGGCGCCGGCAGTGGCGACTGAGGGGTCGCCCGCAGTCGACCAAACACCTCTCGTCCCCGGACGTGCTGAAGAACGGGCGACCCCTGTGATCGCGAAGACTGTACACACGTCATGCGACGGAATCGCGATCTTTCCGAGCTACTTCGCGAGTATCTGGCGACTTCGCTGGCGAGAGTGCCGGTCGAAGAACGGATAGGAACAGCAGAGCCCCAGGTGCCTACGCCAAGCTACGAGCTTGTTCATGCCGTCATCGATGCAGGCGCGACGATACTCCGACGCTCCCCGCCACCAGTTCCTGTAGCTCTTCCGATACAGCCGTTTCCGCATGGCTTGGCACCACACGTCATGCAAGGCTGACGCTCTCGTGCAGAACATTGTGCCTTTCGCGCCGGTACTTCCGTTCCATGCAAAACCGGGCAACAGAACGGCGCCGGCACCCGTGACTTCTGCGACCGTGCGGCCATTCTGCGCCTCTATGGTCACCCTTGGTTGATTCCCTGGGAGCCCCAGCTCGACATCAGGTCTACGCTTCCACAAGTAACTGTATCGAGAAACGACTCGGAATGGCCAATCTGTTCGGTCGTTTAGCTTTTCAAACTCCAGTCCGCTGACTTCGTACCTACCAACACCGACACCCACCTCCTGGACCTCCAAGGCGATTCACCGGAACTGGGGCACTGTACACATCTCTGGTGACCGTGCCGTGACCCAATCAACGCGATTGGTGTCTTCTTAGCGCCGGAAGTGCCCCAGGAAGTGTTGCCGCGAGTGCTCGGCCTGCAACTCCCGAAGCTGTCGCCACGGTGCGGGGCACTCAATCTGTGGCGGTGGGCATGCGATAGCCGACACCGTGCTCCGTCAGGATGTAAGCGGGCCGGCGTGCGTCGTCTCCCAGCTTCCGGCGCAGTTTCTTGACGAAGGAGCGCACAAGCTTCGGATCCGTAGCGTTCTTGCTGCCCCAGATTCTGCGCAGGATGGAATCGTAGGTGGCTACGCGTCCTGCATTGATGGAGAGCAGGCGAAGCAGCTCGTACTCCGTGGCCGTCAGTTCCACCCTGCGTCCGCCCAGCGTGACCTGTCGTTGGTCGTAGTGAATAGCAAGGTCCCGCAGCAAGAAAGGCGTCGCCTCAACGTGTCGCCTCAGGGCAGCCCGCACCCTCGCGGTCAGCTCCGTGGCGGAGAACGGCTTCACGATGTAGTCGGCGGCTCCCGCTTCGAGGGCCCTGGCGATGGTCTCGTCCCTTCCGTACGCTGAGATAAAGATGACCGGCAGGTCTTCCAGTTCGGGCACTCGGTCCATCAACTCGATTCCGTCGATCCCGGGGAGGAGGAGGTCCAGCAGAACCAACTTGGGCTTGTGGCGCCTGATCAGGCTCGGCAGTTCCGTCGGGTCGCCGGTCACCGCTACAGCGAACCTGTTATCGATGAGAGCATCGCGGACGAAGCGGAGCGTTTGCGGGTCGTCGTCGACGATCAGGACAGGCACCGGCTCGCGTCCGGGCCCGGCGGATTGGGCACGGCTCGCGGCGAAACCGGTCGAACGGCCGGCGTCGCCCTCTGCAACCGGAAGAGTGAAGGTGAACCGCGAGCCAAGTCCCGGCCCTCCGCTCTCGGCCCAGATGCGGCCACCGTGTGCCTCCACCAGACCCTTGCAGATCGCCAGGCCGAGGCCAGCCGGTTCCGGGCGGCGGCTCCTGACTCTGCCGCCAAGACCCGAGCGCTTTCGGAACAGAAGCGGTAGCAGTTCCGGTGGTATGCCCATGCCGTCATCCGATACCGAGATCGTTACGTGCACATCGTCGAGCACGGCACCGACTCGAATCGCAGAGTGATCGGGAGAGCACCTGGACGCGTTGACGAACAGGTTGTTCAGAACCTGCACGATACGCCTCCTGTCAGCCATTACCGGCGGCAGGTCAAGCGGTAGGTCGATACTGAGCGCGTGTGTGTTTCCCGCGGAAAGAAAGGTGGTGCGTGCTTCGTCAACGAGACCAGCCACATCCGCGGTTTCGGGGTTCACCGAGAGGGTGCCCGAGTCGATTCGCCCTGCGTCCAGCAAGTCGCTGACCAGACCGTGCATGTGCTCCGACTGCGCGTTGATGATCCGGAAGAACTGGAGCAGTTCGGCCCGCTCCAGGGTCAGTGCCGAGTTCAGGGCGGTGGTGGCGGCCCCGGTTATCGACGTAAGGGGTGTACGCAGCTCGTGGCTGACCAACTCGACGAACTCGGCGCGCAATCGCTCCAACTCCCGGAGAGCAGCCAGGTCCTGCAGTGTCACGACAACCGATTCGACATCACCGTCCGCAGAGTGAATGGGCGTTGCGTTGACCAGAGTGTTCACGCTCCGGCCGTCGGGCGCCACCAGTTCGATCTCCTCGGCGCGCACCGTCTCACCAGTACCCAATTGGCTCGAGATCGAGAACTGGTCCAGGCCGACTTCCCGCCCGTCGGCGCGCCGGAGCTTGAACACCTGAAGCAGTTCGACCAAGTCGCGCCCGGGCGTTCGCAGGCCCTCGACAATTCTCTTGGCCTCCGAGTTCACCGAGACCGGAGTCCCGGTCGCCGCATCGAAGACCACGACGCCGACCGGTGATGTGTCGACAAGAGTCTCCAGGTTGGCGCGCGCCTGTCGCTCGCGTCGGTAGGTCCGGGCATTGGCGATCGCAGCGGCCGCCTGTGAGGCGAACAACAGGAGGATCTCCTCATCCTCGGCACTGAACTCCTCCGCCTCCTCCTTGTCGGCGAGGAAGAAGTTCCCGACATGGACGCCACGGTGGCGCATCGGCCTGCATTGCATGGTCTTCGACCTCAGGTCCTCGGAAATGCCGAGCGAACGTGCGTAAGCGGGAAGCTCACTGAGTCCTACCGGTGAATCACGATCTCGCAGGTGCTCGAAGAGCCGGGGGCCGTTGGACCAGGCGGCCATGAGTTCGTGCTCTTCGAGAGAGAAGCCGGACGTCACGAAATCCGTGCCGTGCCCCGAGTCGTCGACCGTCGTGATCACACCGAATCGCGCCTTGGTCAGCGCGCGGGCGCTGTCCACTACCTCCTGAAGGACGGTATTGATGTCGAGGCTCCCGTTGACTCGCAGAATGGCCGTGCTCAGCACGGAGATGCGCTCCTGCAGCCTCTCGTTCTCTTGCTTCAGTTCGTCGACTGTCGTCAACGCTCACCTCCTCGCGGCGCAACCAGGTAGACGCGGACTCTACTTTTGGAATCGTGCGAACGTCACCTACTTGCGTTAATCGTCACGAAGATGACACGTTTTCCTTCCTCGGCATCTCCCTAAGGTCACAAGCTCGCAGCGGCGCGGCCGAACGCGTAGAATGAGCCCATGCTCGTCGCCGTGCCTGCCGTCCGGCTGGCGTAGGCCCATGTCCTGCCCGAGACCGCGAGAAGACCTGGAGGACACCGAATGAGAACCCGAGTCCCTGCAACCTTGACCGCCATCGTCCTGCTGCTGGTCGCCGCGCCTGCCCTGGCGGCCCAGGACGACATCAAGCGCACGCCCAGCGGCCGGCCCGACCTGGCCGGCAACTACGACGCGGCCACGCTGACTCCGCTGCAGCGGCCCGAGAAGTACGGCGACAACCTGTTCCTGAGCAGGGAAGAAGCCGAGAAGATCGAGGCCGACGCGGCCAAGCGCCGGGCCGACCGCCACCAGGTCAGCGACCCGGACCGCGAGCCCCCGCCGGTCGGCGGCGACGGCTCAGGCGGGGGCGCCGGCAACGTCGGCGGCTACAACTTCTTCTGGCTGGACATCGGCACCGAAGCATTCTCGGTCGACGGCAAGTTCCGGACGTCGATCATCGTCGACCCGCCCAACGGCCGCATGCCCGAGATGACCGAGGCCGCGAAGGCGAGAAGGACGGCACGCAACAAGCTGCGCCGGCCGAACGACGGCTCCGCCTGGTGGCTCGACATCGACGGTCCCGGCCCCTACGACGGCCCCGAGTCGCTGCCGATCACCGAACGCTGCATCGTCGGCTTCACCGGCGCCACGCCGACGCTTCCGAGCGCCTACAACAACTACAAGCGCGTGGTGCAGACCGAAGACCACGTCATGATCCTGATCGAGATGAACCACGACGCCAGGATCGTGCGCCTGAACGACGAGCACCCCGACCCCGAAGAGCGCAAGTGGCTCGGCGACTCGGTCGGCTGGTGGGAGGGTGACACCCTGGTCATCGACTCGGTGAACTTCCACCCCAGGACGTTCCTGCGAGGATCCACCCAGGAGCTTCACGTCACGGAGCGCCTGACCCTGCAGCCGAACGGCGACATCCTCTACCACTTCACGATGGACGACCCGGCCACCTGGGAGGCGCCCTGGTCCGGCGAGTACATCTGGAGGAACCGCCCGGAACTCGTCTACGAGTACGCCTGTCACGAGGGCAACTACGCGATGGGGAACACGTTGCGCGGCGCGCGGATCCTCGAGGCCGACGTGGCGGCCGCGAAGGCGGCGAGTACTGGCGGCGGCAGCGACTAGGAGACTGCGTCGCAGGGGGCGTCCTCCGCTACACTCCCGGCATCAGTCGAACAGAGGAGGACGCAGAATGAGAGTCAGGTTGTCCGGAGACGTAAGTCCTTACGTTTCAATGGTTTAGCGGACGGCCAGCCCTACGGGTCCCACACTCTGGCCCAACTCCCGGAGACCACGCTCAAGCCGGACCACGGGAGAAGCGATACCGTCCGACCGGGACGATTCGAGGTCGCGCGGCCCCTCAACTCCGCCGCGATGGTCGCGTCCACGAGACGGTCAGAGCAGACGCCAAACCCCTCAGCCCCCAACCGGGAAGCCACCAGGTGAACGGCTCAGGGGACCAGCTCGACGCCAAGATCCGCGCAGATCTTCCGCGCCAGTATCCGGTTGATCTCGGTATGGCGCGGAATCGCGCTGCGCCGATCGTCAGCGCGATTCCGCCACCAAGAGTGCCGTCGCCCCTCGCGCACCAACTCGCAGCCCTGTCTTCGAAGATGCCGCAGAAGGGCTCTGCGCTTCATGTAGCAACGACGACCTTCTCCAAGGTGTAGCCCTCACCAGCCGCGGCCAACGCTGCCTGGCGATTGAACTCCAGTGCCTCGCCCAGAGTGATGGACAGGGTCTCCAGCAGCTTCTCGCGGCTCCGCTCCTGGCAGTTCACGCCCGGCACTTCTTCGATCCAGCCGATCCACCAGTCGCCGGCCCGCTTGACGATCGCGGTGTACTCCTGCATTCCTCCTCCTCTCTCGACGACATCGGTGGCCAGTGCCCATGCACCTAGGCAGCGCGAAGAAGTAACTCTACCCCCAGGGCAGGCACGGGCCGCTCCCGTCATCTACTCCGTCAAGGGGATCTCCTCACCGCCCCCCGGTCTGTTCGGGTCGCGGCGCTCAGCCGTCTGAGGCCCGTCAGTTAGAGCATCCGCCGCCCCCCGTCCGTAGCGATCTGTGCGGCTGTGACTCCCGGCCGGACCTCGGCTAAATTGCATAGAAGACGATCACTTGCACGGAACGACGGTCGAAAGGTGTCCCCCAACATGGTCCCGTTTGCGGGCGAAACCCTCTCGACTGTCTAGCCGACGATCTGCTGCGGGAGACTAGCCGTCTAGATACTACGCCAAGCATACGGGCTCAACGATGCCGAACTCCGTGGCGACGAATGACGCGGGCCTCGTCCTGCCCGTGTCGGCAGTCATAGGGTCGATGCCTCTTGAAGTGACTGGAGATCGACTCCGTCGCTCACGGCTTCCGGTCCTCGTTCCGGTCGTGGACGGCAGGGGAGGGCGTCTCGCGGGAGGTAGCCGAGACTTGCCTGGGTCACACGATCTCGGGAACCAACTCGAACAGGCTTGCCAGAGAAGTGATCTGCTCGACCAAAGGGCAGAAGTCATGGAGCGTTGGGGCTGGCACTACGGTGCCGTATCGAGTAGTACGTCGTCTCCCCATGCACGGGGGATTCTGGATCGACAGCTTGAGGACACCGCAAAGCGCGCCAAGGGTCCTTCCGCTCGCTCAGCGCAACCGGCACCGGCCCGCCGTTGACGATCGACATCGAGTGCAACTAGGCTGAAGCCGTGAACCGGCGGCCGCTGACACCGACACCAACGAGAGCCGTTCACGACAATCCGACCCGGACCCAGGCCGGTTTCTGGGCCGGCATCGCGACGATCGCGCTGATCGTGGTTGCGCTCTCGGCTCTTCCGTCCGAGCGCCATTTCGGACTCCAGCTTAGCCTCACGGCGGGATTCCAAGGCGCCACGCAGCCGTGGATCCTCCGGCTTCTATCGCGCACAAGCGACCGCGCCCGAACGGCCCGTCGTTCGAATAGTGAACTGCGCTGATGATCCCTCGCGCAAGACCTCACCGTGAGACCTCGTACTCTCAACACCCAAGAGAAACACCATGAGTGAAGCGAACTGCATTGGGCTATGTTCAGTGGAGCCTTGGGCCGCACCATGAGTCCCTGGATGGAATTGGTCGCGGCCCTCGCGGATGCGGCGAGCTGGCCAATCGTTCTTCTCATCCTGGCAGTGATCTTCAGGAAACCCGTGAAAGGGCTCATAGACGGCCTAGAGATGATCGGCATCCGAGACAACATGGTGACCGTCAAGCGTCACCTAGATGCTGCCAAAGACAACGCAAACCAGCTACCTGATGCACCTGACAAGACGGACGACCAAAGTGCGGTCGCGATTCACGCGAAAGCGTCTGTAGAGCGTAGTCCAAGAGCTGCGGTCATAGAGGCATGGCTCGATGTGGACAAGTCCCTTCGAGATGTCTGTGATCGCCTTGACCTCGACCGCAGTAGATGGCGGCCAGCGGGCAAGATCATCCGCCTGCTGGAGAACGCCGGACACTTGGATGCCGATGGCCTTGGAATCCTCCGTCACCTCAATCACGTTCGGAATGAAGCGGCACACTCCCGCCGGTTCACCATCTCGTCCTACATGGCAGAAGAGTACGTTCGCCTTTGTTCGAGTGCTAGCCGCTACTTAGAATCGATCGGTTGGCCTCAGCAACGCACGGCGGTCGAGTAGCATCTGGTCGTCACCGTCCCAAGACCTGCGAGGCAACCGGAGCCGAGGAGAGCGTGCCGGACACCGTTGACGCCGGGACTCCTTCGCGCATCATGGCGCGAGTGCGGAGCCGAGACACAGGGCCGGAGCTGACTCTGCGTCCCAGCCTCTACGCTCGTGGCCTTCGCTACCGATTCCACGATTCGGCACTAACAGGCCGGCCAGATCTCGTCTCTCCCCGCTACCGAGCGGTCTGCTTCGTGCACGGCTGTTTCGGGCACCGCCACGACGGGTGTCCGCGCGCAACCACGCCGGCGACTAACCGGGCATACTGGAAACAGAAGTTCGCCACCAACGTCCTCCGCAACCGCAGGTAGGAGCCAGTGGGACAATGACGACCATCGAGATCCGCAGTTTGAGCGCTTGCACGGCGGGGCTCGGTACTGGGTGAGCAGTATGGAAGCAACGACCGTTGAGAAGATTCTACAGTGGGTGCACGTGGTCTACTTCGTCTGTGTGGGGATCGTAGCGGTTGCGAGCTTGGCGATCTATCATCTTTCTGCGCGAGTCAATGCAGATAAGGACCGTAGAATGGAGGCACATCGAATCGAGTCGCGCAATCAGATTGCGCGCGCAGATGCCCGTTCCGCAGAGGCGAATGCCCGTGCAGAAGAAGCAGAGGCCGTTGCCTCCCAGGCCCGGCTTGAGCTGGCGAAGCTCATCGAGCCGAGGACCATAACGTCAGATGGTCAAGATGAAATCGTGGCATCGGTGAAACAGTTCGCTGGACAGCGTTTTGGCTTCACGGTGTATCCTGACTCCGAATCCCAGTCGCTGCTTCGAGTGCTTGACGATACGCTGAAGTCCGCGGGATGGATGAGAGTGTCGTCGCAGACGGGCCGCGGCATCTCTGTAACCGTCGCTGGCGATACAGCGGGAGTTTCAACCAACTCTGGCGTGTTCCTGGCCATTGGAGAAGATAATGGTAGTGCCGGCCCTGCCTTAGCGGCCCTTACTACGGTTCTTAGGGCTGTAGGCATTCCATGCCGCAAGGGTTTGGCTCCTCATCTACAAGGCACGACCCCCAAGGCCATACTCATCGATGTCGGGAAGAAGCCCGTAGACTGAGCCTTACGACCTGACGGCGAAGGTTCTGCAGACTTCAGGGCGAGACACAAGACTGAGCCCCCCATCGTGAACGCACTACGGCGAATCGTGTGGCAGAACGACACCCCAGCCGGCCGGGTGTTCGACTCTGCCGTCATGGCCATCATCCTCGCTGGACTCGTCCTCGACAGCGTGGCCACCGTGGACGACATTGCTGCCCGTTTGGGAACGGTCCTCGGTACCGCCAGCACCGCCATCACCGGCATCTTCGTTACCGAGTACATCCTGCGAGTCGCTACCGCTCCCAAGCGCTGGAAGTACATCACCAGCTTCTACGGCGTCGTTGACCTCGCCGCCATCCTCCCCACGCTCCTCGGACTTGACCTCCGCTCAATCCGGGCGGTGCGGCTGTTCAGGCTCCTGCGGGTTCTCAAGGTCACCCGTTCACGAGCCGTCCAACGTCTCGGACATGCACTGCTCAGCGTCAAGGAGGAAGCCGCCATCTTCGTCCTCACCACCGGTCTGCTGCTGTACTTCGCTGCGACCGGCAT
Organism: Acidobacteriota bacterium; assembly: GCA_026708285.1. Taxonomy (GTDB): domain Bacteria; phylum Acidobacteriota; class Thermoanaerobaculia; order Multivoradales; family Multivoraceae; genus Multivorans. The sequence goes on along the minus strand of JAPOVF010000314.1, from coordinate 33,892 downwards.
CTACTTCTTCGAGCACGAAGCGCAACCGGACGTGTTCGGCTCCATCCCCGGTAGCCTCTGGTGGGCCGTCGCCACACTCACGACCGTGGGCTACGGGGACACCTACCCCATCACCGCCGGCGGCCGGATCTTCACCACTCTGGTGCTTCTCTGCGGCATGGCCATCGTCGCCGCTCCAGCAGGACTCGTGGCCGCAGCTCTAACCAAGACAAAGGAAACGTGACCGAACTGTTTGACGACCCCACGCCAGAACCGAAGCGCCGCTCCGGGTGCGCCACCGCCTTCGGTGTGACCTTCGGGCTGCTGCTCGTCCTCGCGCTGATGTGCGTCGCCGTCACGCCCGACCGGAGAAGCGACCCGGACCGCCAGCAACGCCCGGCGACAACCAGCCGCTCCTCCGTCGACCTCTCGAAGACCGGTGTGCTGGGCGTCTGGCACGACTCCCTCTGGAACGAGTCGAAAACCATCGCCAGAGAGAACAGCACCCTCTATCTCCACGACGGCTATGGCAAAGAACCACTCGAACGCTGGTCAGAATGCCGAACATGCGGACCAGGACCAGCATTCGCCATGACCAACCGCACCGGGCAACCCGACAACATCTTTGTCATCACCCCCAGCGGCTCACTACGCCAGTACACCGACTGCGAGTTCGGACCCTGCACGAAGTACCGGGAAATGCGGCGGACCCGCTAGGATAGAAGCTCATGACCAGACGTCGTGGAACGACCTTTGCGTGCCTGCCAGTGCTCACGATGGTGGCCTCTGGAGCCTTCGGCCAGTGGTACACGGACAACGAACTTCAACGGATGAAGACGAGGCCCCTCGCCAGGGCTATGCTTCAAGTGGAGTCGGAAGCCGCTAGATGCAGTGGCGTATCCCTTGGGAGAGGCTACACCGACGCCGTGAACGTGGCATCTGACCTCGGCGCTGCCGTCACCGGAGACTACAGCTACCGGGGCTACGGCAACCTCGTGACCGGTATTCTCGATGCCGTTAGTGCAAAGAAGACCGTATCCTGTCTCGACGGTGCAGCAAGGAACATCGCCCAAGTCATGTCCGGGGTCATCTCCGACGGCACCGTCGGACCGCGCACCAGAAGGGCCGCTGAACAAGTTGCCGACTGCTCCAGGCACTACGCGAAAGTAACTGTCGCCCCCGGCACGTTGTGGCGGTACACGACGAGCAGAACCAACAAGAGACTGCCGGGACCTATCCCGCCTTACCAGGGAGACGAAGGAAGGCTTGTCAGCCTCAAAGGCCTAGATGCCTGTATGGACAGGGCCTACGAGAACAACAAGGCTGCCTTTATCGGAACGACTGACGACGATCCCGTCCGGGATGAAAGGACGGTGATGGACGTGTCGGTTTCGGTGGGAGTATTCGGTATAGCGTTCCCTGACCGGGAGGTGGACTGCATCGTTGATTCCGATGTTGATGCGATGGCCTGCCGCGCCAGGAAGGCGATACAGGACTCCTACTGCGGTGGCCCTGGCAACGTGCTGCTTGTCTCGTCTGATGTGGACGAAAAGGCCGTGCCAATCGTGTGCGAGTGACGGAACAACGGTCCCTGACGCGCACGCCGTCGACACAGATTCTAGACTGAGACACTAGCCCAAGAAGGAGGTTCACGTAATGTTCACGCTGTATGGCGCGGGGCGGGGCAGCGCTCCCTCCCATAGGACGTCATTTCTCGCACACCGCCGTTGCGCTCCCCCGCCACCAACGGAGGCGCTGAACGAGAATCTGTGGCCGTCGGCTTCAACAACTCCCGGCTCCTGGACCTGGCCCTTGATCGTGAGGAACGTGTCGTCGGGTGCGGGATCAGGCAGCCGGGTACCCAGCTATCCGTCCGTTCATCCGCATGGCGGATAGGTGACACCGTGTTCGGACCATCGTGGGCGCTGTCGTGGTGGCTTTTCATTGTCCCGATCCTGCTGGACCTAGTGCTTGGCTTCCCGCGGGAGCTGATCGGAGGTTGAAGAAGAGGGCGAATGTTAGAGATAAACAAAACTCAGGATCAATTCCTGCTTGACTACACAAAAGAAGACAAACGCATAGCCGAAGAAGCATCTGCCCTTGTCAGGGAGTTCCATAGAACCCTTAGCGTTGTGTCAGGTGTCATGGCAGCAGGTATTGTCCTCGGAAGCGGAAGTCTTGGCGAGCTTCCTCTCCCACTGCGCCTGGCTTTGGTTTGCTTCGTATTGTCGCTCGCGTTTGGCCTCGTGTTTCTACACTGCCTGTTCTTATCTCATCGTCAGCACCAGATAAGATTGAAGACTCAGACAGAGAAAGTGATGAATCGCCTAAAGAACGCTGAGGAAACGGGTCCTCAGGGGATGCGGGTTGTGTCGGAACCCCTAGATCAATCCATAGGCCACTCCCCAGTGCCTACTTCTCGATCAACAAACTTAATGCGCGTAGCCCAGATTGTAGCCGTTGCCGCAGGTTTCGGACTCGTATTCTGGGGATTCGGAACGGGGTTTTTCCCTGATACGGGACTTCCGTTGGAACTTCCAAACTGAGACACTACCGGTTCTTCGACGAGATTGCCTCGACTTTCGTTGCTGGCAAGCGCAGTGACCAGAAGGACCTAGCCGGAGATTTGTTCCTGACGCGAAACCGCTCTACTACGTTGGTGGTAGCGCGGCTGCCCAAGCAGCCGAGCGACGATTTGTGGGCCTACACCGACGGCCGGCCAGACGACGGTGACCAGATCTTGGACGTCTAGTCGGCCGTCGGGACGCCGAAGGCGAAGAGCACGCAGACGAACCGGGAGGATCGAATCCCGCTCAGCGTGACGGCTCTCGACAGTCCTCGACCAGGCGCGGCCACTAGGCGGTGGAAAGGGCTACGTCTTCCAGCCGGCGACGACCTCGAAGGCCCTCGTTCACACGATCGTCAATCGGTTCTTGAAGCGACTGGACATCGACTCCGTTGCTCACGGCTTCCGATCCTTGTTCCGGTCGTGGACGGCAGAGGGAGGTGTCTCGCGCGGTCGAGCGGAGACGTGCCTAGGTCACGCGGTCGGGAGCCAGATTGAACCGGCTCACCAGAGAAGCGACCTGCTTGATCAGAGGGCCCGAACTCATGGACCGCTGGGACCAGTACTGCGGAGCCGTCGTCGACTGGAGCACTCGGTCAGTCACGACTCCCCTGCCCAGAATCGGGCGCCAAAGTCCCGGAGCCGGAATCGAGCGCGACCAAGAATCCGGCGAACGGTCCCATCCCCGCGCTGGCACACTGGATGACCCCTACTCAGGACCCTACGTGACGTCGGGCGACCTACCTGGGCAGGAATCTCGCGCGCCGCACTCGAGCAGCAGGAGCCGACTCCGCAACAGCCTCGGGAGAACGCCCCCGACCATCGGGTTTCTGCATCTTCTTGATTACCAGCGAGCCAGCGCGGCTTCAAGTGGGGCTAACGGTCTCCCCTATCGCGAAGTCCCGTACAGGAACCCGACCAGTCAGCGAGATCCCCACCGGCTCTAGTTCCGCCCGGACCTGCTAGCCCACCTTCTCCGCCCGCCCACAGTGGCGACCCACGCAGTGGAAGTCACGGTCCAAGCACGAAGACCATAGGAGCGCGGCACGAAGCACTGAAAAAAAGTGCCCCTTTCGGCTATTGCCACCCTATTCAGCCGAGCGCCACAGCGGCGCGAAGCTCCAAAGAGAACCTTAGAGAGCAGAAGAGAATGAGAGTGCTCTGGACATCCTGCCGATCAACTTCAGGGAAACTCTTTCTTGGAAGTCAGATGCAATCCTCACTTCCACTTGCGAGAGAGTACTCCTGCGGCGACCGCCCTTGCCGTCAATCTGGCTGTGGGTCCGGCCGTTGATGCCTACGACGGCCGGAGACCGGGGCCGTCGAGGCGCCATCACGACACACTGTGTCGCTTGACCGCGAGACCGGCCTTCGTGGCGAAATCGCCCTACTGACTACGTGGTTCGTCGTCCATCACTTGCGGCGAAGGTCGTCGCTCCTATGCCGTTTCCCGGCGATGAACGCCTCAAGCTCGTCCAGTGGCCACCGCTTCGATCGAGGACCGAGACTGAGGGGCTGCGGGAGTAGACCCTCCCGTTGCCAGCGATACAAAGTCGCCTCTGAGATTTGTAGTAGGTCCATTACTTCGTCCCGTCGCAGGAGTCGTTTTTCCATAACTAGACGGTTATACACCAAACTTTGGTCTTTCGCACAATCGGCACGCTAGGAGAGGCACAGCGCAGCCTCGTTTGCGGATTCATCGATCTTGAGGATGCAGGTCTACGGAACGCGACCCGGCGATTCGGCCTCAACGACCAGATCGCCCTCAGCAAGCTGACCGAGTAGGCACCCGCGCCGCGATCACCCCCTCCGCAGCAAGGGATGAGCTCATGGCACGTCCCGACCGACGAGCAACACCCTCACAGCTAGTGTCCTCCGCCCTCGCCTGGGCTTGAACAGGTAGACTTGGCAGTCTGTGACCGCAGCGCAGGCGCCGATCTCGGGTTGTCTGCCCAGTACATGAGCCCCCTAAGAGGCGGCGGGTAGCTCCCGAAGCCGGCTAATAGGCGGGACCTTCCATGTCTGCACGTGGCGGTGACAGACGGCCCGGCGCCAATTCGGGCGCTAGGCCTCTCCTCCAAGGAGGACGGCCGCCATGCTGGATCGAATCGTCTATCCCGTTCTGGTTTCTCGCTCCACGACGCGTCGGACCCTAGTCTCCTGTACTCGGATCGAAGGCGACAAGCGCGAGATTGGCGATCGGCACAGGAAAGCCCTGCGTTGGTGGCTCACCAGCCAAGCCTGGTGGGCTCAACGCCGCTGCCCGTCCCCGTTCCAGCCAGATCGCCCCGCACGAAACGGCACCCTGCCCCACGCCCTTGAGAACCGGCTCGACGCGGGGTTCCGGCTTGAGTAGCAGCGAGAAAGTCGATAATCGTCAAAGGTTGGCTCCTTTCGTCAGCGCGCAGGTTGACTGTCAAGCTGAAGACTCTCAGCGGCTTTCCGCACGGTCCGAGACGCATAGTCGGCCGGGTTGAACTTGTCCTGACGGCGTTGCTCGAGGATGGCGACTAGGGCACCGCGATCAGCGCCTTTCCGCAGACGGTCGCGCACAAACGCCCAATCGCGCTCGCTCTGGCTGATGCCGCTAGGGACCGCCATACGTCGGCCTGCGGGCTGCGGATTGGACCTGACCCGGACGTCGCTGGCTGGCAGGTGACCGAAGCTCGCCGGATCGACCGAGTCGCCGCCGTAGTCCGTCCAAGTCGCAAGGGCGTTCTTACGGCCCGGCTTCTTGTTGCGGAAACCGGGAAAGCGCATGACGCGCGCCACGTCGGCCACGGAATGATCGCCTGCGTAGCGATCAGCTAAGCGCCCCATAGCGTCCTCGGCTTGCCGCTGTGTCCAGGCCTTTCGCGTCGTGTGCCAGAGCACTTGGTAGTTGCGGAGAGAGCTGCGAACTACGACTGCTGGCGGCGGAAGGCGCCTCGACTCAACGTCTGCGAGGAGGCGCTGAAGGGAGTTCGCCCCGTCGGCATCGAGGTCAAGCTGGAGGCGCCGAACCTCGGCGATGTCTTGTTTCTCGCGCCTCCCCCGAACCGGATCCACTGGGTTCACTCCGAGGAAGAGGTCGTACCCCTGGGCGTTCAGGTGGCGCAGCCAGGCTTGATAGCGCTCGCCCGCGACACGACCAGCGACTACGATCCGCTGAAGAACCGCCGGCCGCTTCGGGACTCCGCGAGAGACGGCGAGAACGGCGACGTAGTCAACCGGTTCAAAGAGCACGTGGACGTACGCAGCGGATGAACCCTGAGTTCTCATGGTGAAGTTGGATAACATGATTATCACACATCACCTCGCCTCGCAAGAGAGAAAGGGGCGAAGTGTCCGCCTGGGCCAGCCGCGCAACGGTCATGGTTCGGCCGAGCGCCCAGGTGGAAGGCCTACACATGAGACCCCTATCAGTCGTGTTGACGAACGAGCGCCGGCTCTCAAGGGGGCTTCGGCGGCTACCCGCGACTAGACAAAGTGGCCTAGAGCGGTACGACCACGTCGAAGTGGCCTTCATGGCGCGACTGTTGACGCTCTGCGCCCTTCCGCGTCGAAACCGAGGAAACGAGCGGCAGTTCATACGAAGGAACGGGCCGTACACAATGATCGTGACGGCGACGGGCCAACCAGGCCTACCGTTCGGCACGCTCCCACGCCTGCTACTGGCGTGGATCTGCACCGAAGTTGTGAGGACCCAGTCCGCGAGACTGCGGCTGGGCGCGACGCTCGCGGAGTTCATGCGGGAGCTGGGGATCACTAGCAGGAGCGGGGGCGTTCGCGGGGATCGGACGCGGCTCCGGGATCAGATCGAACGGCTCTTCAACGCGTCGATCCGGCTGAGCTATGAGCGGGAGGGATTCACGCGAAGCGTGGCGTCGATGATCGCGGACCGGTCGGAGCTCTGGTGGCAAGTGGAATCACCCGAGACACCGAGCATGTGGGGGAGCACGGTTCGTCTCGGGAGCGGCTTCTTCGCGGAGATTCTCCGTCGGCCGGTTCCGGTGGACATGGCGACGCTCAGAGCGCTGCGGCGGTGCCCCCTGGGACTCGACCTCTACCTGTGGCTCACCTACGCGACGTTCAGTCTGGACCGGCCACGACGGATCACTTGGCCGGTGCTCTATCGACAGTTCGCGGACCAACCGAGCGAGCAGTACGACAAGAACGAGGTGCAGATGTTCCGTCGACGAGCGTTGCGGGAGCTACGGAAGATCAAAGCCGTCTGGCCAAGGCTGAACTACCGCGTGGAAGCTGGCCGACGAGGACACAAGAACCGGGCAGGAGCGCTGGTGATCGGACCGACCACGCCGAAGATCCCGGCGCGACGGAGTCGTGTAGCGCGGTAGCGCGGGCTCTCTCTCCCCTCTGTGGTTCTTGCAGATAGCCAGTCGCGTGGTCGTCTTCCGCAGGTGCATCGTGCTGCTACTTGCTAGGTAGGTCTAGTTGGATCTACTTGGTAGGTGTACGTTTTCAGCGAAGGATCACCGCTTTGGGTGTACGTTTTCAGCGACCAAGGCACGATCTCTGGTGTACGTTTTCAGCGACGGGAGTCGTGGAAGCCCGAGGCTTGGGATCTCTGAGAGCAATCGTGGGGCGTACGCCGGCGCCGAGGCGGATGGAGCGCCTGGAGAGCGAGCCGAATCGGCCACGAAGTGGCGGGGCGAATGGCTGATGTTGGGGTGGCTGCCGTCCGCGGATCGCGCCGGGATTGTCGTAGTGGCGATCGCGGTGGGCGTGCTCTACGTCTTGGTTGGGGCGCTGCTGGTGGCGGGGTCTTGCGCAAGATGATCGAGGTGCTCGTAGTGCTGGGAGTGATAGGCGTACTCGGTACAGGGATGGTCGGAGCGATGATCCCCGGCCCAGGTGACCGATGGCGGACGGACGAGACGCTCTTGCTCGTGTTGGCTCATGTGGTTGGGCGTGGGGCTGATGGCACCAAGCATGGCCTTGACGGCAGAAGGTTCGGCGGCGGAACAACGAACGGAGGTTCTCGCGAAGGAAGGGAGACGGAATGAGTCGCGGCCGCCCTAGACGGCCGTTCCCGGCTCGATCTCCGCTTGCGGTGCGGTGCCAGGGGTGTGTACTCCTCGATCGCCTCGCCGCGCGGCTGAAACCAGCTGCTCGGTTGCGGCAGCTTCCCGGCCGCCGCGACCTTCTCCAGAGATCGGGCCGGGAGAATCCAGCCCATGGCCGCCCAGGAAGCGAAGACTGCGGCGGTCGTTGCGTCTAAGTCAGTAGGGAGGGCGACCTCGGACGACTCCTTGCTCCGAGACGACGCTCGCAGCGTCTCCGTCCCAGGTCGGCCCTCCCTTCTTCGGCCACGCGACCAAGGTTTGCCTAGGGAGCACCAGGCTTGCCGCCAGATACTCGAGGAGAGCACCCTTACACGCGGGCTCCTAGGCGGATCGTCTTCTGCGGGTGTCCTGGGGGGCGTGAGGCCATTGGCTCTCGCTCTCGGGTGTTCGTCAGACGGAGATGCGTTCGACGAGGTTGCGGGTGACGCGGCGGCCGCGACGGTCGTAGACCTGCGTGGTAGAGGGGTGGGAATGGCCCGCGAGATACTGGACCTCTTCAATCGGCACGCCCTGACTCAGGAGATCGGTGACTACCATGACCCGGAAACTGTGCGGCGTGATGATCTCGGGTAAGCCGGCGTCGCGGAGGCGACGTTTGAGAAGCGTGCGGATCGTCCACGGCCGAACGCCACGACTCGTGAAACCTGTAGCGGTGGTGGGAGACACAGTCCGAAAGAGTGGGGCAGTCTTCGGATCGCCTGCAGGCACCGCAGCCGCCATGTACTCGCAGATCCAGCGATCGAGGTCGAACCGGAGGGGTATCTCGCGTTCCTTGCCACGCTTCTCCCGAAAGGTGAACGATCGCCGATCTCCGTAGTCACGGAGATCCTGAAGGCGGAGTCGGGCGAGTGCGCCGACGCGCTGGCCCGTGTAGGTCAATGTACCTAGGATCGCGCGATCGCGGAGCCCGACTGGACGAGCACTGTCGAGGGAGTCGAGGAGCTGCCGAGCTTGAGGGACTGTGATCTCGGGCGTCTTGCCCTCACGCGTATCGCGGCGCGGCCCGCGGACAGAGCGAAACGGGTTCAGCATCGCCGCATGGCGAGTCACGAGCACATCGAAGAACTGGCGTAGGGCCGCTATCGCGAGCTTCTGGACTGAGACAGAACTGAGACTGTCGATGAACCTGGCGGCGTCGCCTGGCGACACGGAACGCAGGTCTAGCTGCTGATCCCTACACCACTCGAGGAAGAGCATCACGGGACGCTTGTAGGCCCGACGCGTGTGAGCGTTTCGGAGCTTCGCCGTAAAGAACTCGTCGGCGGCAAAGAGAGCGGCGGGACCGGCTTGGCGTAGCACCTCCGGGTAGTCCTGAGGGTCGCGACGAACAACTCTCCCGGGGCGGTCAAGCAGCACAGTCATGCGGCGATAATCGACTTTATCGCACCTGGAGACACCGAACTCCAAGACATCGACGGCCAGCCGGTAATCGAGGCCTTCACCGAAGAAGGTCTCGCCACCGCGCTGAACGCCTCGCTCTCGACCGGCATCCTCGTCGCTGTCTCCCCGGATCTCGCCGAACGCTTCGGCCTCCTCGATCATACCGGCGGCAGCGCCGAGTTCGCCGACCTCCTCCACGCCAACATGGAGGCGGGCCTCTGACATGGCCCCCTCCAAAGACCGCGTCGGCGAGTACCACAAGACGTTCGCCCGCCAGATCATCCGCCAACTGGAGGAGGGAACCGCCCCCTTCCAGAAGCCCTGGAAGCCCGGCGAGCGCTCCCTTCCGGAGAACCTCGCAACCGGCCGACGCTACGCGGGAGGCAACAGCCTCTACCTCAGTGTCGCCGCCCAGACAAGGGGCTACACCGACAACCGATGGGCCACCTACCGCCAGATCAGGGAGGCAGGCGGCCACGTTGAACGCGGCGAACGGGCCACTCAGATCCTCTTCTTCTCCACCACGAAGCTCGTCCCCGCCAAGGACGACCAGGGAAATCCCAAGCTCAACGATGCCGGCGAACCGGTCTACACCGTCCTCGAACGCCCCAAGCCCTTCGTCCGCACCTACTCCGTCTTCAACGCCGAACAGACCGGCGGCCTCCCCGAGCGACCGCCCGCCACGGCTCCCCCCGAATGGGAGGGCCACGCCGCAGCCGACGCCATCATCGAGACCAGCGGCGTCACCGTCAAGCACCAAGCCGGCGACCGCGCCTACTACAACGTCCGTACCGACGAAGTTGTCCTGCCTGAACCCGGCCAGTTCCCCAGCACCGGCAGCTACTACCAGACCGCCATCCACGAGCTCGGCCACGCGACCGGCCATCCCGATCGCCTCAACCGCGACACCCTCGGCAAGAAGTTCGGCAGCCCCGAGTACGCGAGGGAGGAGCTCCGCGCCGAGATCGCCGCGATGATGACCGGCGAGAAGATCGGCCTGGGCCACCAGCCCCAGAACGACAGCGCCGCCTACGTCGCTAGCTGGGTAAAGGCTCTCGAAGACGACCCCAGGGAGATCTACCGCGCGGCGGCCGACGCGGAGCGGATCTCCCGGTACTTGATCGAGCCCGCGCGCGAGCGCATCGAACAGCGCGAGCAACAGCCCCCGCAGCAGCCCGCTGCCGACGCTGAAGACCGTCAGCCCGGCCCGGAGCTTGAGCGACGCGAAGAACTCGATCCGACTCAGGCTCTACAGGCAGCAGCGGCACAACAGCAAGCCGCCACCCGCTTCAACGGGAACATCTCGCGCGCCGCCGATGCCGCGCTGGGCGTCCTCCGCCGCAACGGCAACGAGGACCGCCCGACCGAGAAGTTGATCCGCGACCTCCAGGCCGTCCACTTGGTCGCCTCGCAGAACGCCTACACACCGAAGACGGCCGACTTCCGCGGCCTTCGCGGCGACCTGCAGAACCACGCGATCGACGCCCAATCGCTCAGTTCAGACGAGCGCAAGGCCGTCCTTAGCGTCGCCGACAGCTTCGCCAACCAGGCCCAAGGCCACGCGGTTCACGATCCCGCGATCGCCGAACAAGCGCACGGCCGCGACGACGGACCCACTCGCGGATAGATCCGATGAGCCGCTTCTCCGATCCCCGAGCAGGTCTTGAGCAGACCCAGCGCCCGCCGTCTCGAGAACGAGGCCACCGCCGCGAGCTCGCCGGTCGGGAGCCTGAGCGCAGGTCCTTCCAGGACCGGCTCCAAGCGTCTCTCGTGGACGTAGCCGTCCATCGCGCCGTCGCCTCACGCGACCTGGTCGACCGCCAGTTCGGCGGCCACTTCTTCGCCGGCCGCCGCGGCATCGACAACCTCAAGAAGTCTGGCCTGGTCGAGGAGCACGAACTCCGCGACACCAAGACCGCTCGCGCCACCAAGGTCCTCACGGCGACGCCAGCGGGCGAGCGCCTCGCCCGCGACGTCGCCCCTTTGCGCGGCTGGGCCTCCGAGCAACGCACCTGGAGCGGCCTGGGCAAGAGCACCGACCTGAAGCACGACCTCGCTCTCTACCGGGCCGTCGCCGCGGCGCGCGACCGCCTGGCCGAGCGTGGTCTCCACCTGCGACGTGTCCGGCTTGACGCCGAGATGCGCAGCGAGATCATGAGACGCACCGAGGCCGTCCGGACAGCGCGCGGCCGCGACGCGGCCGACGCGCTGCGCGAGGAGATCGCCGCGCGATTTCAACTGCCCCTTGACGACAAGGGAGCGATCCTCTGGCCCGACGCCCAGATCGAGATCGCCCGCGGCCCGGACGGCCCAACGGAAGGCCGGGTCAACATCGAGATCACCACCGAGCACTACACCCGCGCCTCGATCGCCGCCAAGAGCGCAGCCGGCTTCGCTCTCTTCGCGTCAAGCCCCAAGGCCGCCCGCCACCTGGCCGCCGCGCTACGCGGTCTCTCCTCTCCGAGCAGCGGCTCCACCAACAGCGGCGGACGCCGCGGCGGCATCGAGGACGGCCTCCTCGACCTATGAACGCCGAAGTCCCTCCTCTCGGAACCGGAACCGGCCCCGCAGCGCACGTCGTGGCCGTCCTGGTGCTCCTTTCCCCGTTTCTCGTCTATCTCGGCGCCCCTTGCCCCGACCGCCCCCTCGACGCGGCCCAGCAAGCCTGGGCCCGCGTGACTGGCCGCAACAAGGACCACTGACATGGGCTATCCCGCAATCCCACTCTCCAAGTTGCTTCAGTACACCGTGATCAGCTGGTCGCTCTACGCGTGCTTCGCCTTGGTCCTCGTCGTAGCCGTGACCGTTGCCGTCATGGAACACCGTGAGCGCCGGCGCCTTGAGCGCGCGCTTACCGTCGCCCGGCAACTTCCGCCCTTCCGCAAGAAATGGACCCCGGAGCCGGCACCAGGTCCCGCTCCGACCCGTCTATGGCTCTTCCCGACCATCGCCATCGTCATCGGGCTGATCGTCGCTGTCTGGTCCATCTGGAACGTCCTCGACTGATGGTCAGCACCAAAGACCGGAGGCGAGAGAACCGCCGCGTGCTCGCCGAGACGGAACGGCTCCAGCAACGGACGGCCGAGCACGCGGCCCGCGCCAAGCGCCTCCTTAGGAGGCATCTCTGGATCGTTGTTCTCGTCGCCACTCTCGCCGGCGCTGCCGGCGCTCTACTCGCGGTCTCCGCCGGACTGGTCGAGAACGCCCAGATGCTCAGGTACCTCGACGAACAGATCGAACAGCACCGGCAGACCCTCCGCGAACTTGAACCCTGAATGCACACCTGGCGCATCAGCTTCGGCTTGACCCTCTCCCTGATGGCGATCCTCGCTTTCTACGCCATGGCGCGCCTGGACTTCCTCGCGCCCCACGGACGCTTCATCGTTCAGGAGTACTGGCTACCCATCACCCTCTACACCTTCCTCGCCGCGGCCACCTTCATGGTGGGACTCGCGGCCGTGCTACGCCGTCTCGGCCTGCACGACGTGGGCAGAAAGGTGGACCTGGTCGAACGCTCTCTCCGCCGTGGAGAGGGCGACCCGGACTTGACGCGCCGCCTCGCCGATCAAGAGCAAGGCGACTTCATCGAGTAACCCGACAACCGCCTAGCAAGGAGGACACCCCATGACCCCGGAAACCGTCGGCGCGAAGCCGCAGGCTCCGCCTTCTCGACTCCAGAGCCTCTCCATTCGGCTCACGACGCTCCTCTTCCTCGTGCCCGCCTTGGCCATGGCCCAGGGCACCAGCCCGTGGCAGACGGCCGTCACTCGGCTCCAGACCGCCTTCACCGGTCCGATCGCTCGAGGCCTGAGCCTCGTGGCCCTCGTCATCGGCGGCCTGATGTTCGCCTTCGGCGAGGGCGGCTCGAAGAAGCTCCTGGCCGGAATCATCTTCGGCCTGGGCATGACGATGGGCGCGGCGAACTTCCTCAACTGGCTCTTCTAGACGGAGCGACCTTGATGCCCGAAGTCGTTGCTCTCTTCCCCTCCCCCGCGTTCATGGCCCTTGCCACGAACGCCCTCCTCGCCGCTTTCAGCTACACCCGTCGGCGGCGCTTGCCCGCCGCCATCGCGATGGCCGCGCTTACCACCGGCCTGACCGAGCTCTGGGCCGGCTTCTAACTCCCCTTGCGCGGCGAGACACCCTGGTACGGCCACCCGGCGCTCTCACGCCCCATGAAGATTCTGGGCGTGGAGCGCCGGTGGTTTCTCCTCTCCATGACGCTCGGCCTGGGCGTCTGGAACGGCCTCAACTCGATCATCACCGGAGCGCTGATCTTCGCCGTCCTCTACGTGGCCGGCTTTCTCGCCTGGAAACGCGATCCCAACATGCTCTCCATCCTGGCGAAGGCCGGCTCCAGCCGAACCCGCTACGACGCCGGCAAGCCCTCCACCTGGCACCTCCATCTCATCGAATGAACCTGGACGCCGAACGCGCCGACTACGAGGCCGCCGGCAGCCTCGCCGAGGAGCTTCCCTATTGGGGCTGGCTCCAGGACCATCCTTTCTGCCTTACCCGCAACGGCGAGCTTCTCGCTGTCGCCACGCTCTCCCCGGCCGTCGTCGACGGCCGCACTCCGCAGCAGATGGACGAGGTTCTTAGCCGCTGGCTCCGCCTCCTCAGCAGCCTCGATCCCCACACTCGCCTCTACTTCTACCTCCTGCGCCGCCCCGGACGCCTCGCGCCGATCGACGGCCTGAACGGCATCGCCGCCATCTCCCAGGAGAAGCGGCGCCGCTTTCTCGAGCGCCGCGTCCAGGACCTCCGCGCCTACGTCGTGTGGTCGCACGACGCCCAGCTCAAGAGAAACGCGCACTCCGGCAACGCCGGCGTCCTCGCGGCCGCCCACGAGTGGATCAAGAACCGAACCAAGCCGGACGAGTGCGCCTTCCTCCGGCGCCACGTCACCGCCGCGGCCGAACGCTTCCGCCAGCTCGTCGAGGCCTCCGCCGCCCTCGCTTCCGACGTGACGCCCCTTCGGCTGCTACCCGCTGCCGAAGCCACCGGCGTCCTCTCCGAACTCGTGAACCGGCCTGGTCAACCCTGGCACGGCGACCACATCCCGAGCGCGCTGAACTGGCGACTCGCCCTCTCCCAACTCGAAGCCGAGCGGCGCTTCCTGCGCCTCGATGGCCAGCCCCTGATCCTCTACAACCTGACCTCGCCGCCCGTTCAGGCCAGACCGAACCTGCTGGCGGAGCTCTACCGCCTCGAAGCAACCGTCACGATCTCGCTCGAGTGGCGGCCGCAACCCCTCGCCGCCTCCCGGCGCAAGATCCGGAGCGTGCAGCGGCACTACTTCAGCAAGCGCTACTCGATGGTCGCCCACATGCAGGACGCCCAGGGTACGGCCGCGGCCATGGTCGACTCCGCGGCGGACGCTGAATCGGCCCGGATCGCTCACGCTCTCGTCGAACTCGAGACAGAAGGCGTTGCCTACGGCGACATCTCCCTCAACATCGCGCTCCACGGCGACGACCTGGCCGAGATCGAGGCCCTGGACGCCGACCTCTTCCGAATCTTCGGCGCCGCCGACGCCAAGGTCATCCGCGAAGGCTTCGGGCAGCTTCCCGCCTGGTGGAGCCGCTTGCCCGGGCAACCCCGGAAGCGCCAGATCCGAACCGTGTTCAGCAGCGCCGGCGTCGCCGCCTGCCTGGCACCGCTCTTCGGGCCGCCTCCTGGCCAGACCGAATGCAAGCACCTCGGAAAGCCGGCCATGGCCATCTTCGAAACGCCCTGGCGCACCCCCTACCACTACGACCTCTTCGGCGGCAGCGACGTGGGCCACACCCTCATCCTGGGCGCCACCGGAGCCGGCAAGAGCTTCGCCTTGAACTTCCTACTCGTTCAGTCCCAGCACTACGCGCCACGCGTCCTCGTCCTCGACCTGGGCGGTTCCTACCGTTGGCTTACTCAGTTCATCGGCGGTGGCTACCTCGAACTCAACCCCGACGCCGCCGGCGACGAGTTCGCGCTAAAGCCCTTCAGCCTCCCTCCTGGCGAGCGCACGTTCAGCTTCCTCACCGGTTGGGTCAGCCGCCTTCTCCGCATCGGCGGCTACACCCTCAAAGGCGCGGATACCACCGAGATCCGCGAACGCGTGGAGGACCTCTACAAGGCCGCCGACCCCCGAGAGCGCACCCTCTCCACCCTGGTAAGCACGATGCCCGCCTCCATGTGGCCAGCCATGAGCCGCTGGCACAGCGACGGCGTCTGGGCCAAGTTCTTCGACGGTGGCGGAGACGACACCCTCCAACTCGCCGACTGGCAGGTCATCGACCTTGCCGGCGCCGCGGAGCACGACGACCTCTGCGAGGCCGCCCTATTCTTCCTCCTCGAACGCCTCCGCCTCGCCCTGGACGACCCGGCCGAGGCCGGCCGCGTGAAGCTCATGGTGGTCGATGAAGCCTGGCGGTATCTGAACGACCGCGCGGTCCTGACCTACCTGGCCGAGGCCGCAAAGACCTGGCGGAAGCGCAACGCCGCACTGGTCCTCTCGACGCAGAGCGCGGTTGACCTCACCGACACCGAGGGCGCCCAGGCGTTGCTCGAATCCCTCCCCACCAAGCTCTTCCTGGCCAATCCCGACCTCCCCGACAGCGTTCAGACGACCTTCCGCCTGAACGACACGGAAATGCAGACCATCCGCGGCCTCCTGCCCAAGCGCGAGCTCTACCTGCGCCGCGCCAACGAAGCCGGCGTCGTCCGCCTAGAGGTCGATCCCGAGTCCTACTGGCTCTACACCAGCTCACCCGTCGACGGCGAACGGAGGGCCGAGGCCGTCGCTCAACACGGTCTCGCCGACGCCCTTGAGGTCCTGGCAAACCAACAGAGGTAAACACATCTTGTACATCCCGCCCGCCATCACGGCTGCCATCGCTTTCCTCTTCGCTCTTCCCCTGGTCGCCCAAGACTCCCACATTCTCCGCATCGATCCTTACACCGAGGAGGTCTGGCGGATCAGCACCCGCGTACGACACACGACCGTCATCACCCTCCCGGCCGGCGAGAACATTCTCGACTTCGTAGTCGGCGACTTGGAGTACTGGCACCTCAGCGGCAGTGCCAACGTCGCATTCCTCAAGCCCACCGACGAAGGCGTCGCCACGAATGTCGCCCTCGTCTGTGAATCCGGCCGGATCTACCCCTTCCTGGTCTCCGAGTCCTCCGACACCCCGCCCCACCTCATCGTCCGACTGGACGACAGCGAGGCGGAGCCCGCCTCTGCCGCCACCGAAGCCCACCGGCCGGCATTCGTCGCCGCTGACCAGGTCGCCTCCTACCGGGCCATGGCCCGGGCAGCTGCCGAGGCCGCCGCCGATCACCGGCGGACCGCCGCGGAGGAGGTCGCCGCGGCCAAGGCCGACGCCGTCGACCAGGTCAACGGCTTCCGCGCCGAGTATCCCACTCGCGTCCGCTTTCCTTACCGGCTCCAGGACAAGGCCAAGCGCTGGCCCTTCCTGGTCGAAGGGATGTGGCACGACGGCCAGTTCACCTACCTGCGAAGCCTCTCCCAAGAGTCTCCCGCCCTCTACGAACGCAAGGACGGACAACCCTCCCTGGTCCCCTACGACCTGACCGAGGACGGCCTCTACGTCGTCCGTCGCGTCATAGGCGACGGCTGGCTCCAGATCGGGAAGCAACGCGTCACCTGGACCTTCGACGAACCCGACCCCCTCCAGTAGCTCATGCCCGACTGGAAACAGATCGTCCCGAAGCCGGCCGGCGCACTGCCGGCCAACCTCATGAACCGCGTGGTCGCCATCCTCGCCGTGGTCCTCGTCGTCGTGATCGTCGCCGCCACCATCGGCGGCGGCGCCGGCAGCGAGGAGGACACCCCCGATCCCACGCAGGAGATGGTCGACCAGGGCGCGGTCGACGCCGACGTCGAGGACCGCCTCGGCAGCGAGGTCGAGAACCAGCGGCGACAAGCCGCCTTCGAACTAGCGCAAGAAGAACTGGATGCCCAACGCGAGGCGGTTCGTGAGGCCAACCTCAACCTCCTGCAGCCGGATCCGGATCCCGGCCAGAGCATCCTCGAGCGCCTCGCCGGCATCACTCCCGAGGAGCAGGACAACCCCTGGGAGTCCGACGTGTTCTCTCCCGAGGAGGCTGAGCTTCGTCTCAAGCTCCACCTTGAGTCCATCGAGCGCCGGCAACGCTCCCTGCTCGCCGCCCCTGTGGCTCACTCCGTCCGCGACGCCGACGCGGCCGGCGTGGCTGCCGCCACTGCGGCCGAAGCCGCACCAGCCTCCCGGAACCGGCTCGACAACCTCTACGACGCCATCAGCGCCGCCGCGAGACAGCAACAGTCGCCGGTCAACGCCCTTCTCGAGGCCGCAACCGAGCCCCGAGGTGGCACCCTGGACGTTCCCCTCCCGGACTCCAACAATCTCCCCACCTACCAACGCCCTGAACGCGTCGTCGCTCCCGACGACCCGGACGGCTTCCACCGCATCCACGAGGGTTCCTTCGTAGAAGCCATCCTCGTCACCCAGCTAAGCGGAGACTTCCCAAGCCCCGTCGCGGCCGTCGTCGCCGTGCCCTTCTACAGCGCCGACCGCCAGACCGTCCTGATCCCCCGCGGCAGCCGCTTCATCGGTACCGTTCAGGCGGTCCGCGACCAGAACCAGAGTCGACTCGCCGTCGGCTTCCATCGACTCGTCTTCCCCGACGGCCGGTGGGCCGCTCTGCGTTTCCAGGGCCTCAACCAGATCGGCGAAGGCGCGCTCAAGGACCAGGTCGATCGCCACTACCTCAGCACTTTCCTCGCCGCCGGCGGCGTCGGCCTGTTGAGCGGCCTCGCGGCCGCCGGCACCAATCCCTACGCCGGCACCCAGGAGCAGTTCCAGCTGGGTGCTGCACGGAGCTTCTCGGAAACCGGAATGCAGATCATGGACCGCTTCCTCAACCGCCTCCCGACCATCACCATCCGCGCGGGCCATCGCCTGCGCGTCTGGTTCACCGCCGACCTTCTCCTTCCACCCCAATCCACAGGAGTCGATCAATGACCAACCGTCCCCGTCTACGCCGCGCCGTTGCCGCTCTCCTCCCGTTCCTTGTGGTCCTGGCGGCTCTCCCCGCCTCCGGCCTGCTAGGCAGCCTCTCCGGCGTCGCCAGCGAGATCACCCAGATCCTCAACGTCGCCGAAAACGCCTTGAGCGCCGTCGAAACCGCGGCCACCGCGGCCGAGGCCGCGAACACCGTGCTCGAACTCAAGGACCAGATCCAGCAGGACCTCGATCAGGCAATGGGCCGCGTCGGCGCCCTTGTCGAGCGCTTCGAGGATCTGAGCACCGATCCCGTGCACCTTCTTGAGGATGCCACCGGTGTTGCCTGGGCTGGCGACTTCAACGGTCCACCACTTCAAGTCCTGAACGCCATGGCCAACATGCAGGACGACACTGCCAACTCCCTGCTGACCCACTTCCGGCAGGAGCTCGCCACGGCCGACACCGTTTCCCGACAACGGTACACCCGCACCTTCCGCGACGTCCCGAGCGCCTCCAACAACTGGCTCGCGCAGCGCCAACGCTCGGACCGCGCGCTTGTCGCCGACTACCTCGTCCTCGACAGCGCCGAACGCGTCGTGGAGCTGATCGGCAACGCCTCCGCGTCCGTCGAGCGGAGTCGCCAGCAGACGAACCTCAGCGAGACGGCCCTCGCCCAGGAGCAGCATGCCAACGCACTCACCAAGACCGAGATCGAAATGGCCGTAGCCCAGCTTCTCGCCCACAACGCCGCCCGCGACATGCTGGCCCAGGCCGCTCAGGTCCGGGAGCACCGCGAAGAGCTTGAGGCCTGGATTGCCACCGAACGCGCGGAGCGCCGACGAGCGGACCGCGCTCAGAACCGCGTCCGCGGCCAGGGCTACGCCTGGAGCCGGGCCTTCCGCCTGAACTAGCCGCATGGTGATGCCCTCCCTCTCAAGATCTTCCTCCACGCCTCGTGACGCAAGGGCTGGCTCCGCTCAAGGTCGCCCAGGCAAGCCCTGCCCACGCCGGACGCCCCTTGCTCGCGTTACGCGGCGTTCCTGGGCGTCCTCCGCCTCGCGGCGCAAGCCGTGCGCAGGCTCCGGATCTAGAGCCGCCAATCGACCGCTAGCGCCCTTCCTGGCGCTCGCCGCCATCCTTTTCCTGACCGCTCCCCCTGCCGTCGCCCAACCAGGGACGCCCAACGTCAACGAAAACAACGTCGGCCAGCTTCCTCAGTTCGTCGACACAGCCATCAACATCGTGCTCTCCGGCGCCGCGCAGAACACGATCCTCGGATGGGGCAATGGCCTGGCCCGTGGCATCGCTCTCATTCTCATCGTCTGGACCGGCGCTCGAATCGCCCTGAGCGGCACCTTCCAGGCCTGGGAGCTCATCAAGTTCATCCTGACCCTCTCCCTCCCGCTGGGCCTACTCCAGTTCTACGCCACACCCTTCGCCGGCGGCTTCTCGTTTCCCGAGCTGATCACCGCGCAGGGCGACGCGATCACCGCACTCTTCGGCACCGACATCCTCGCGCAAGGCATGGGAACGGTGATGGTGCTGGCCAGGGACCACTACAACATCGTCGCCGAGCAGGCCGGTTCAACCAACCTCTGGAACGCCGTCACGACCGGAGGACGGCAGGTGACCCACCTCGCTCTCCTCGCCGCTATCCTGGGCAGCTTCGTCCTCGGCATGGTCGTGGTGATCGCCCTCGCCCTCGCCCAGGTGATCTTCGCCAAGATCGCCGTCGCAGTCCTCGTCACCCTTGGCCCCCTCTTCATCCCCTTCATGGTCGTCCCGAAGATGGACTTCCTCTTCTGGGGCTGGTTCAAGGCGATGCTGCAATACAGCCTCTACAGCGCGATCGCGGCGGCCATGATCGGCCTCTGGACCCGCATCATCATGGGCTTCTCCCGCGGCCTCTCGGCCACGGACTTCACCGTCCAGACGATGACCGCTGCTACCGGCGTCTGGCTCGTCCCCGTCTTCGGCGTCATCATCTGCGCCATCGTCTCCATCCTCAAGATCGGGGACATTGCCGGCATGATCGTCGGCGCCGGCAGCGACGGCGCCGGCTTCGTCGGTGGAGCCTTCATGGCCGGCCGCATCGTCGCCGCTCCCGCCCGAGTCGCGGCGGCACCCCTCAAAGGGGGGCTCCCGGCATGAGCAAACCGGACCCCGGCAAGGAGTTCGCCGACGTGTGGGGCGAGCTTGTCGTCTCCAACCGACACTTCCGCCTCGCCAGCTACGCCCTCGGGGGCGTCCTTCTTCTTCTCCTGGTCGCCGTCGTCCGGCTCTCCAGCGTCGAGCTCCCCAAGCCGATCGTCATCCGCGTAGACGACGTGGGCCGCGCCGAGGCCCTCGCGTACGAGGCCGTCGAGGCCGTCGCCGATCCCATGGACCCGACCACCAAGTACTTCCTGGCCAGCTTCGTGACCGACCACTTCTCCAGACGAACGGCAACCGCTCAGACGGCCTGGGCCCGGTCGCTCCGCTTCCTGGCCACCGGCCTCGCCGACGCTGCTTTCCGGCGCGACGGCCAGGCCGTCGCGGCCGTCGCGGCCGGCCTCGCGGAACAGGAACGCCAGGTCGAGCGGGTCGCCCTGTCCATTCGGCCTCAACCAGAGCCGCCCCACAGCGCGGCCGCCGACTTCGAGCTCGTCATCTTCGAGGATGGCGAGGAGGTCGCCCGCGAGCGCTGGAGCGTTTCGCTCCAGTTCACCTTCCTGCCCGAGGTCCCGCCGGATCTCCTTCCCGTCAATCCGATGGGAATCCTCGTGACCTACATCCAGGCCGACCAGGTCGTCGACTTCTGAACATGGCGCTCAACGCCCCGGACGTACCTCACTTGGACGGCCGATACGCCGCGCTCAACGAGCTCGGCTTCCGGCCGCACGAGGCCGCATGGCTCGCCCTCGTGTGCCTCCACTCCGGCGTCTTCACGAGGACGCAGTTCACCGACCATCATCGATGCTCTCCGGAGACCGCCCGTACCTTCGCGCGGTCCCTCGTCGCCGCTGGCTTCGCTCGCGAGCATCCCCTCCCGGACGTCGATACCAGACTCCACTACACCCATGTCTTCGGCCGCGGTCTCTACCGCGCCCTAAGCGTGGAGAACATCCGCCATCGCCGTCACCCGAAGGAGGGCCTCGTCCTCTTCCGCCGCCTCCTCTCGCTCGACCACGTCATCCGCCACCCGGACCTCCCCTGGCTCGCAACCGAGCAGGAGAAGGTCGACCACTTCACCGGCCGCGGCATCCGCCGCGTCCACCTCCCGAGCCGCCGTTACGGCGGCTCCGCGAAGCGCACCGTCCGCTACTTCGCGCTGAAGCTGCCGATCGCCGCCGACGAGGAGTCGGCGACGTTCGTCTACATCGACCCCGGCCGCCAGACCGACCGGGAACTCCAGCGCTGGGCCGCCGAGCACCGCCCCCTCTGGAGCCGGCTCCGCGCGCTCGGAACCGAGGTCCGCGTCGCTGCCGTGGCGCGGACCGTGGCGAAACAGCACGAGCTCTCCCACAAGGTCGCCGCCTGGACGAACGACACGCCGGCGGCCGGGCAGCCGCTCACCCCAGAGGAGAGGCAAACGCTGGCCGACCTAAGAGCGGCCATCCTCGCGGCCGACCCCGCCGGCTTCGAGCAGTGGGGCGGCTTTGAGCCCGCCCGCCAACTCTCCATTCACCTTCGCCAGCGCGCCGAGGCGGAAGACTCCGGCGTCGCCTCCCTACCGGTGATCGACGCCTACTCGACGCACCACCCTCGCGGCCTCTCGCCCCAAGGTCTCGCGTGACTCCGGGTCAACCAGGCGGCCGCACCAGGACTGGAAAAGGACAGCTCCCCCCTTTTCCAGTTCTTCCTAGCGGCCTTTTCCAGTTGCCGTCTTCCGCCGACACCCGCGGAATTGTCCTTGAAACACAACGTGTTTCTCGGGCTCTGTTCCGGCAAAGCGCCCTTGCGGGCGCAGCAACCCGTCCGCCCCAGGCGGCCGGGTTGGGACGTGAGCGACCCCCCCTTCCGCCCGCCTGGAGCGGCGCGGAAGGGCTTCCCTTTTCCAGCCCTGTTTCCAGTGCTGCGGGAGGGTCGCTCACGTCCAGATTGATCCCTGCGGGAAGGCTCGGACCGGAGCGATGACCACCCCGAACGGATCGGCGGCCACGGCTCCGCCGCGTCTCCTAGGGCGCCTACTCTGGCCGACGGCCGTGGGCGTCGGCGTTCTCCTGTTGACGCTCCGCTTCGCCGCTTGGCCAAGCCCCGGAAGCGTCGCTTGGCTCGACTCCCTCGCTCTACGAACCCACCTCGACTTCGCGGTGTTGCGCGCGGCCTGGTGGGCCACCCTCGCCGCCGCGCTCATCGTCGCGGTCGACCTGGTCCCTGTCGCGGTCCGCCGCATTCTCGATCGCGGCGGCCGCGTCGCCGGCGCCGGGGTTCACCGTCGCCTCGGCCGACTCGTCCGTGCGCTGCGGGGCATCCTCACGCTCCGGCTGACCGCGGCCCTGGCGGCCGGCATCGGAGCGTTCCGCTGGGCCGGCCAGGTCCAACCCTTCCCGGCCATCGGCGACGACCCCCTCCTGGACTTCATCCAGTACCACGACCCGACCGTCCATGCCCTCTTCCGCGCTTGGCATCAGGCCGCTCCGGGCGTCGTCGCCTTCGGAGGCGTCCTTCTCCTCTCCGGCGCGGCTCGGGTCTGGCTCGGCTCCCGCACCGAGTCCGCCAGCCGCGGCCGCGGCGTTCTTCCCGCCTGGCCGGCGTCCACCGACGACCAGGCTCCCTCCCTCGTCCTCGGTGAGCTCCATCACCCGATCGAGGCCAGGGAGGCCAGTCGGCCGCGGTGGCTCAGCATCCCCGAGCGCGGTCTTTACACCGGCGTCGCCATCTTCGGCGCCGTCGGCACCGGCAAGACCAGCGGTTGCATGCGGCCCTTCGCCGAACAGCTCTTCTCCTGGCAGGCCCACCATCCGCAACGACGCGCCGCGGGCCTCGTCCTCGAGGTCAAGGGCGACTTCTGCCACGACATCCGCCAGCTCCTCGCCGACAACGGCCGCGAGGACGACTACGTCGAGATCGCCCTGGGCGGCCGCTGGCAGTGGAATCCCCTCGACTCCGACATGGACAGCTACAGCCTTGCCTACACCCTCGCCAACCTCCTCAACCAGCTCTTCGGCAAGTCCAAGGACCCCTTCTGGCACCAAGCGTCCACCAACCTCGTCCGCTGGATCATCGAACTCCACCGCGTCTTCCCCGATCCCTGGGTCACCCTCCGCGACGTCTATCGACTCACGATTGACGCCAGAGCCTTCCAGACGAAAATCACCGCCGCCAGGACGCTCTGCGAGCACCCGGCTTCCGAGCCCCGGATCCGGATCGCCGCTGAAGACGTCGACCATCCCGAACTTCCCGGAGGAACCTTCAAGCCCGGCCGCGGCGGCGGCTACTTGGCCGCCGACAGCCCCGAGCTCACCGAACGCCTTGACCAGCTCGGCGTCTCGTGGGAGCCGGTGGCCCCGCGGGCGGCCCCGCCCGACGACCGCTTGGCCAGGCTGGAAGCCGTCAACCGGTGGTACCAGAAAGACTGGCTGACCCTCGACAACAAACTCCGCAGCTCCATCGTCGAGAACATCAGCGTCTTCCTCTCCGTTTTCGACTTGCCCGACGTCGCGCGCCTCTTCGCCCCGCCGTCTCCCCACGAAACCCCGGCCGCGAACACCCCTAATCTGCCCGCGACCCCCGGGGAGATGGAGCAAACAGGCCCCGAAACGGGGCCTTCCGACGCCGATCGGGCCGAACGGTCCACCCAAACGGACGGCCGCGTCGCCGGCGGAATGCTCGCCCCGCTGCCGCCCCTGGCCGACCTCATCGAGGGCGGCAAGGTGGTGGCCCTCAACATGCCAGCGGGCGCCAACCCCTCGCTCGCACGCGCGGTCGGCGTCCTCCTCAAGAACGCCTGGCTCCAGACCCTCCTACGGAGGCCGGCCCAGATGAAGCGCAATCCCGACCGCTACTTCCGGCCGGCCGTCTTCCTCTGCGACGAGTACCAGAGCTTCGCCACGGTCGGCGAGGACGATCCCTCAGGCGACGAGAAGTCCTTCGCGCTCACGCGCCAGTGCAAGTGCATTCCAATCGTCGCCACCCAGTCCATCGCCTCGCTTCGCTCCGTCCTCGCCGGCAACGACGCCTGGCGCACCCTCCTGCAGACGCTTCGCACCCGCATCTTCCTCACCCTCAGCGACGACAGCAGCTCCGACCTCGCCTCCAACATGTGCGGCAAAGTCTCCCGGCTCTCCCCGTCCTACTCCTTCTCGGAGTCGAGCAAGCCCGGCTTCTCGCTCGTGACCGCCCGCCCTGGCGGTGGCCAGGGCGGCAGCCTGGGCGCCAGCAAGACCTACCGCGAACAGCGCGAACCCATGTTCCATCCGCGAACCTTCACCCTGCTTCAGAACTACCAGGCGATCGCCTTGCCCTACGACGGCTCGAAGTCCCTCCCCGCCACCAGGCTCTACCTCAAGCCGCACTACCTTCCACATGACCGCTCCTACTGGCGGCAGCGCGACGCCGGCGAGATCTGAGATTCCGTATTGACGGTTCATACCGTCCGTACCGACACTCCATGACCGACAGCCTCGCCACCCTCAAGACCTTCCTCCCCGGCCTCGAAGCGCTCCTCGAGGATCCGGAAGTGACCGAGATCATGATCAACGGCCCCGGCAACGCCTGGGCCGAGCGCGCCGGCGCCGGCCTCGAACAGGTCGAAGCGCCCCAGCTTGACGACAGGGCGCTCCGCCGAGCCGCCATCAGCATCGCTCGACCCCTGGGCCTCGATCCCAAGACCGACCCCGCCCTTGATGCCCGCCTCCCGGATGGTTCGCGCGTCGCCATCACGACACCACCCGCCGCGCCCCACGTGGCGATCACGATCCGGCGCTTCGGCAACCGCTCCTTCTCGGTGCAGGACCTGGTCGACAACGGCAGCCTCACCCCAGCCATTGTTGACTCCGCCAAGGACGCCCTCCGCAACCGCGAGAACATCCTCGTGAGCGGCGGCACGGGCAGCGGCAAGACCACGCTCCTCAACGCCCTCATCGAACTGCTGCCGCATCACGAGCGCATCGTCTCCATCGAGGACACCCTAGAACTCCGCATCGAGCAGGCGAACGTTGTCCGCTTCGAAGCTCGCGAGCTAGGCGAGGGCTCCCTGACCATCAGGGACCTAGTCAGGCACTCGCTCCGACACCGACCCGATCACATCGTGGTCGGAGAAGTTCGTGGTCAGGAGGCCGCCGACCTCCTCCAGGCCCTCAACACGGGCCATGGCGGCTCCCTGACCACCGTCCACGCGAACAATGCCCGCGCCGCGCTCTCACGTCTGGCCAGCTGCGCCATGCAGGCCGGCGAACTCCCCTGGGAGGTGGTCTGCCGCAGCGTCGTCGACGGCATCTCCCTCGTTCTTCACATGACCCGCCTCAAGGGTCGCCGCTATGTCGAGGAGGCTCTCCTCCTCCGGAGTTGGCAGGCCGAGGACAACGCATGGCTCACCGACCAGGTCGCGGTGCGACCGCGGGCTGCATCCACACCGCCCAGGTCCCGTCGTCGCCGCAGCGAGAGCGGACGCCCCGCCCTCGCAGCAAACCTGCGACCGCGTGACTCGAACCTCGTGTAACACCCTCACCTCCATCCTTGTGCTCTCCGGTCCATACCGAGGAACTCCCCCGGGACCGTCACGCCGGTCCATTGAAGCCGTCGACTGGCCCGATGCGCCTTTCCTCCCCAGACCTCAGAAGCCGCAGCTCCTGTCTTGCGAACGCCCGCCCCGCAGCAATGCCCACCAGCCATCGACTCTGTTCGACCGCGATTCTGCCGAACGCTGCTCACGTCCGCTTGGTCGAGGGCGACACTCCACCGCAGCTTCGGCGAGAGCGCCCCGCGGGCCGGCGCAAGAAGCCGCCAGACCGCTTCGCTCGGCCCAACGGCCGTTTGGCACCCTCTTGCCTCGTGCCGACTGCTCCGCGGCACGCCACCGCCTTCGCTGCATCCTCCTATGGCGTGTGCCTGTCGCTCGCCGCCAAGAGGGGGTGAGCGGCGAAAGCCACAGACCCACTAACCAAGGAGGAAAGAGAATCGTGTCCACCCCAACTCCCATCGACGAGGTCCGCGTCGGATCCGTCAAGGCCGCGATCTGGCAGAACCAGGTCGGCGACGACGGGGCCATCCGCTACAACGTCACCTTCGGTCGGCTCTACCGCACCGAGGACGGCGAGTGGAAGACCACTCGGAGCTTCGGCCTCAACGACCTGCTCGTGCTCAGCAAGCTGGCCGATCAGGTCCACACCCGCATCTACGAGCTGCGCGAGCAGCCTGCGGGAGACGACGCCTAGAGCGTCGTCAGCGCCGGCGGCGGCTCCGGCCGCCGCCGGCCTTCAAACGTTCCTCCAGGCTCTGCCCTCGGAGCGTCCTTCTCCGGCGAGTAGACAAACGACCTTCGAGGCTTGGCGCGACTTCGGGTGGCCGGACGGGCGCTGGCCGGACCTGTCGCGCAGGCCGCAACGCACCGACTCTTCCCCACTCCCGTGGGGGCTCGGAATCGGCAGCGACACCTCTTCGACTCCCTTCCCGCGGCAAGCCGCGAAGAGCCTACCGAAGCCTCCAGCCGCCCGCCAGGACCGCGATGACGTCCAGCCGGTCACCGTAGGTGCAAGCCCCGTGTCGGGTCGCCTGCTTAGTACAACAGCCCGGAACCGGCGACGGCTGATCCCGACGCTAGGCGAAGTAGGCAGGACCTCTCCTGCCCGTCATGACGGTCCACCGCCAACCGACCGTCGCCCCTTCCTCCCGCCAGCCTGTGCCACCGCTCCGGAGCAGCTGACGCCACCGACCAACACGGAGGCCACGGCTGGACACCGAGTCTGCACACCACCAGTTCGCCGCCTCCCAACGCGCCTGATCGCTTCGTTCCCCGCGGGGAAGTTGCAAGCCCGTCTTGAAGCCGGCCGCTTTCGACCTTGCCGGCCCGCCCATCCGCCACCCCGCTCTTCGGCTGCCGTCCGGCACCGCTCTCGTCTCCAGGCAATGGGTGAGAGACGAGATCACCGCCAACCGACGCCGTAAGGAGCTTCACTAACATGGGCAACCGAGCCGTAGTCCTCTTCGCCAACCGCACCAGCGTCAGCTGCGCCACCTACCTCCATTGGAACGGCGGCCCCGAGAGCGTCTACCCTCTTCTCGACGAACTCGACCGCCGGGGCATCGACGCCGACACCACCTTCCAGCCAGCCCGTTTCATCCAGATCGCCGGCGAGTTCTTCGACCAAGACAGGCACAGCACCTACCATCTTCGAGTTTTCAACGCGCCCCGAATCCCCGAGGGCTGGTTCGTTCGCGCCCTCGAACCTCATCACTTCGGCGGCCTCAACCACGGCGACAACGGCGTCTACCTAGTCGATCGCTCCGGCGATCGGCGCTGCGTTCGCCGCTTCCTCTCCACCGGGTACGCCTCGAACGACACCCGGCGCCTCTACGAACTCTCGCCGGCTCAGGTCGAAACCGAACGCCAGGCTGCCTACCGGCATCCGTACAACACCGGCGCCAACACCATCGCCGCCTACTTCTCCCGCGAGCGGAAGCCCGTCGCCTAACCGCCGCGACGAATCGCCTTGGAAGCCGCTCGGCCAGACTGGAACGACTAGTTATAGCTGGCGGGTCTCTGCGGATCGCTCGCGCAGCTTCCGCTCGGAACCCACAAGCGCCGTTGCTGTGATTCCACCAGCCATGCCGACGATGCCGATCCCCATCAGCGCGAACGCCGAGGCGAGCAAAGCGCCCGCCCGGAGTGACCGGATACGTGTCCCCATACCCGACGGTAGTGATCGTCACGACGGCCCACCATATGCAGTTGCGATGGAACCGAAGGTCTCCGGCTGCGCCTCGTGCTCGAGCATTTGGAGTTAGGTCGAAACCACGTAGACAACTACGACTGTCGTCATGATGAAGACCAGCCAGTGCTCCTTCATCGACCAAAGCGCCTTGAAGAACCGGTTCTCCGCGCCGATTCGAGCCAGCTTGAGTAGCCGCAGCAGCCGCAGCAAACGGACGGCGCGCTAGGCTCGTGAATCGACGCTCAGGATCACCGTCGGCAGCCACGCCAGCAGATCGACGACGCCGTAGAAGCTCAGTAGATATCCTCGCCGGTCACGGGCGAGCCCGATCCGAAGGACGTACTCGGTGGCCAACGCCCCTGTCGCTGATCGTCGAGGTCGACCGCATCGACTCCCGCGTCCACGAGAACTACGTGGCCATCTTCGACCTCGAACAACGGTGACGACTCTGATACCCATCATCTGATAGGCGACTTCGTAGTTGATCCTGGGCTAGCCTCCCCGATTTCTCGGTTCAGGGACTCGCTTCCCCTGGACCACCACGATCACTGGGAGGGTCGACCATGGCCGCGACCGACACCCGGGGCATCGAACGGATGCTCCACGAAGTCGCTCGGTAACTGGAACGTATCAATCGAAACCTTGACCGTATCGCAAGGGGAATCTAGGCAACGTGGCTAAGTATAGAACGACCATCTGTCCTCGCGAATGCGAGCACTCCACAATCGGTGAGGCTTACGAGTGTGCCCGCAGGCGACTAGATGACCAAGCCAAGCTGGAAATGCACAAGCCCACCCAGGCCAGCGGGAGCGGCACGCCCCTGTTCAGCGTGAAGCGTTGCGAAGGGTTGGACCTCAAGGACCTCGACGAGGCTGAACTGGAGGAGCTTGACCGCATCCGCAAGAACTGGGAGGAGCGTGGCGGTCCCTAGCGGGCCTCCTCGACCTTGACCTCGTAGCTCTGCGAACGGGCGTATTCCGCCGCTTCCTCAGCACTATCGAATCCGACAACTACCAAGTCTCCGAATTGGAAGTCCTTCGCAGTCAGGCTCAGGTCCGGCTTCGGCGTGTCGATCACCATGCCGGTCGGTGAAGCATGCGAAGGAGATCGTCCTATGGTCATCGTGGCTCTCGTCGTCGACGTAGTCGGTGGTCGTCCCTTGGGTCGGCTTCTTCCAGTTCTGCCGGTTCGTCCAGGGCTTGGTGGTAGTCCCGCCGAGCGAGGCGGACGTTGCCCCTCGCTTCGTCAATGGCATCAAGGTAGCGTTCATGCTCTCGGTCGTGGCTTCGTAGTCGATACCTGCGTCGCATAACTCCTCCGGAGGTGTGGTGTAACCAAGTTCTACCGGAGACAATTCAACTCAGTCAAATCAAGAACAAAGGGTACACACAATGAAGACCGTCCTGTCGCTCCTCCTGTCCGCTGCCGCCCTCGTCGCCTGTGCGCCACCAGTAGAGTCTCAGACGACATCTAGGACTGACGGCGGGTCAATTCAGACTAAGCTTGGATTCGGAATCGTGCTCAACAAGTCGTCCTCCCTCCGCCGAGTGTGGGTCACTGTCCACGATCCCGAACGGATGAGAGTAGAGTTAGACGGCGACGAAAGCGGCAACACAGGCGTCAGGACAATCTACAAACCTGGGGATTCCCGATACGCTCGTGGTGAGTACCAGTATGCAGTCACCGCCTCGATCAGGCCAGTCACGGAACCAATCTCCGCCGTGGAGGTTCGTTACATTGTCTTCGACGTCTGGGGCAACCGAATCAAGACGTTGTCCGCCACAGAGATCGTGGACCTGGGACCAGGGGGCAAACAGATCTTTGAATGGAACTGGCGCTTGTTCTCTGAGAACGAAGCCTCCGAGTACTACGCATCACTCGGTTACGTCGCACAGGTGCGTACGGCCAGCGGCGTAGTGCTCCGAGCCAACACGGACTACATCCTCGACCGAGCACGAGAGTTCTCATCCGAGATCACCGAGACCGACCTGAACGTAGACGAGGAGTAGATCGAACTGACCACGATGAGTATCACCGTACATAATCCCCCTCGCTGCGTACTAGATAAAGCGGTCAAGAAGGTGCTCACGTGCCCCGCATGAAGAGAGACTTGGACCTGCCACCAGCCAACTACGGCAACGCCACACCCGAAGAGGTCGCCCGAGCACTACTCCTCTACCGACCAAAGCGGAACAGGCCACACCGAAGAAGGACGAGCCCGAAGGAGAGTCCCATGTCCGCCCACACGATGCTTAGAGGAGCGTACTCAGTCTCTGCGGTTGCGACCACACCAGATGGACATCAGCACGAGTCTCAAGGCATCACGGTCAACGAAAGCGTGGCGTTGCAATACTTCTTCGACAAGGACAATCCCGAGATGTTGTTCAAGCTGCTCGACGCCTGCGCGGTTAACGGCCACCGGTGGGTGTTCATGGCAGCAATCACCGACTTGGCCGTGCGAGTAGCGGTGACTGAGAGCCAGACGGGAACCACGAGGACCTACGAGTCTGGCCCCGGTCCGTTCCAGCCGATATCCGACGTAGAGGCGTTTCCGTGCCTTGACGCTTGAGTGAGGTATGCTCCTCGTGCTGGTGCGACCAGCAGGACTTGAACCTGCGACACCAGGGCGTATCAAACCGGTGCTCTACCTTCTGAGCTACGGTCGCACCAGCCGCCACGCTACAACCGCTAAAGTGATGCGATGACTGCCACCGTTACTCTGCATACCGCGAAGACACTGCAAGACTCCGGGCTACCAGAACGACAAGCAGCAGCCCACGCACGGGTGATCGATGACGCCGCTACCGAATCAACCCGTCGACTAGTCACCCGTGGTGATCTCTACAAAGCACTCCTGATCCAAACCGGCGTGATCATCGCCGCACTAGTCGGGATCATTGCCCTGATCCAACCCACACCATAGTTAACGGGGGAGTCGAGGTCTAGATGAACGCAGAGACGCTCCTGCGCGGCGTTCAGTTAACCATAGTGGTAGCTGCTGTTGTGGCCTTCTTCTTGGCCGAGCGAATCCGTACACACAAGTCCTACAAGCACCCGATTCGCGCAGGATGGTCTACTAGCGAAGAGGTGACCTCCGATGACTTTGTCGCCCAAAATGACCGGGGGTACTTCATTGAGATTCCCGGACCTGATGAACCCAAGTGCTGCCACATGCTACTCTGGCGTTCTGATGTGGACGGTGGTGTCCTCGACGAGATCTATCCGAACAACCAGGGATCGAACCAACGTGGGGCGTACGTTAGCTCTTCGCTCACTATCGATGGGGTTCCTGGGCAGGTTATGCGCTCAGGTTACAAGCTAATCTACGGGCCCGAGGATCGTCGTTTCATTCGTGTTGACAAGCCTACAACTAGCTGGCTGTTCGTTCCAAAATCCTGAACCTGCGCTACCCTCGCGCCCGATGACCCACCCACTGAAGAACGATCCGTCCCCCGTGGAGTACGGCGACGCCACCCCCGAGGACGTCGCCCTCGCGCTACGCCTCTACCGACCAAAGCCGAAGCAAACGGAACGCAAGACGGCGAAGGCCAGCGAGCCCAACAGAACGCGACAGAAGAAGTAACTGACACGCCGTCTAGACATCTGGATAATCCCCATTCCCAAGCCGAAGTTGTTGGCGGCCGCGCACAGTGCACCAGGACCTCGAACGACTCCCAATCCTATCGGGGCGCCCCCAGGCCATCGACAAGGTCGAGGCGGAGTACACGGTCGAAGAGCGGCAAGGACGGATCCAGGGTTGTCGTCATTCTCCAGCTCCAGATCGACGACGCCGGCGGAAACGGTTCGGCCCGACCATCACCCCTGAACCCCGGGGAAGACCAGGGCCTCGATCCCGCCCCGCCGGGTTTGGCAGTCAACGCCCTCGTGGGTGTCCTCGGGTTCGGTGTGGCCGCCACCGTCCGCCGCGAACTTGGGCGGCTACCACGCGAAGCCAAGAGGGAGTTCGCGGACCGGGAGGCCGGCGAGCCCTCTGGCGATGTCAACCAGGGCTCGATCGCGCCAAACGTCCACGAGTCCTTGTACGCGCAGCGCGTACCGGAACTGACCCGCCGAACAGGCGGCGTGAACCACGCGCGACAGACCAGGGCTCCTGCGCCCGGAGTCGATCAGACTCACGGTCTCCAGTGCCTCTTCCAGAAAGCCGACGCCAACCTGCGAGTAAGCAATGCGCCCCAGGGAGGCCTTTCGGTCGTCGGTGTGAGTCGCGAAGACCCCCATGCCACGCATCCGCTCCGCTTCTTCCAAAGCGGCCGAGTACGTCAGCTGGGCGTCCTCGACAAAGCCCGCGCCTGCCTGCGCCTCGGCAATGCCGCGAAGGTGCCGCAACCGGGCGTGCACACTCCCCAAACGTTCCACTGCCGAGAGCGCCCTGCCATAGTCGCCCGCCGCCCGCAGGACTTCGACGATCCCCGACATCGCATTGTCGGTCTTCTTCGCGTTCAACTGCGGATCGCTCATCGGAGTCCCTCTCCGCTCGGAGCCCGAGCTGTTCAGATTCTCGTCGCTCCACGGCGCCACGGCCACCGCTGCGAGGGTACGTTCCGCCCCCTCGTGGTCGCCAACCGCGGCTTGCGCGGGGGCGATGTCCTCCAAGTCTCGTATGTCGCTCAAGGCGGCTACCGGGACCGCATCGGCTAGTTCCAAGACTGCTTCCTGGATCTCCGCGTCACCCAATGCGTCCGCGGAGGGGGCGACTTTCGCCAGGACCAGCAAGCGGTCCAAGGGTTCTTCCAACCGTTCGTGAACTGCAAAGGCCCCCTCAAGGTCGCCGGCCTCAGCCATGATCTCCGCGAGGAAGGAGAGGGTTCCGCAATAGGCCTTCCGCTGGCACGAGTTCCAGCCGGTGGAGTCCTCACGGCCGGAAACCCGTGACGGCTTGACGTGCTCAGCCGTACTCAAGGCTCCCTGGAAATCGCCGGCCTTCGCCTGATTGCGAGCCAACCGACGCAGTGCCTCCACTCGCAGCCACGTGTCGTCCATCTGAAGAGCCGCTTCCAGAGCGGCCCCGAACTCGCTGTCCCCGACGAACTCTAGAGCCAGGGCGTTCAGCGAATAGTTCCTGGCGTCCGGGCTGTCGATCGCGCCCGCCAGGCGAAGCGCCCTCCCGACCTCACCGCGTCTAGCCAGGACCGCCGCCACGGCGTTCAGCGGGTGGTTCCAGGCGTCCGGGCTGTCGATCGCGTCCGCCAAGCGAAGCGCCCTCTCGACTTCACCGCGTCTAGCCAGGGCCGCCACCACCGTCCGAAGCGCAGAAGCCCGGTAACGAGCGTCGGAGATCGCCTCAGCGACCCGCGAAGCGGCCTCCAGGTCACCCGCCTTCACCAGTGCTCGGCTCGCTTCGCGCAAGGCGACGCGCCGTTTTTCCTCATCGGCCATCAACCGGGCCGTGCTGAGCGCCGCGCCGGCCTGGCCGGCACTCGCCTGCACCCGAACGGCACCGCTCAGAGTTCGATCCCGACCGTCGCGGTCGTTCACCAGGAGCAAAGCCTCGTCCGCGAGATCGGCAGCCGCGCCCGCAGCACTAACCTCCATGAGAGAAGCCGCTGCCCGCGCGTAGAAGTCGATGCGCCAGGTGGCGTCATCCCACTGTCGAGTCGCCGCGCTCTTAAGCGCCGCGAGTGACTCCAGGGCTCCTGCTTCGTCACCTGCTTCGAGCTGGACCAACGCGAAAGCCAGCCAGTCGTTCGGGCCGTGGCGACCCGAGCCGGGAGTAATGGTGGCATCGTCCTTCAGGAGCGTCTCGGCTCGTTCACGAGAGCCCAGCTCCTTCCAGGCCGTGGCCACGCGGTCTACACCATCTCCACTGGCGATCGCGGTCCTCTCAGCCTCAGCCAAGACGCACTCCGGCGTGGGCGACGCCAGACACGCCCGCCATTCGGCCGAGAGTGCCAGTAGCGCCGCCACGTCGCGAGCGGGCACCGAGACCGGCCTCAAAGGTGCCTCCTCGTCGTTCCCATAATCCCTGGGCCGCTCAAGGGCAATCATGGCCACCAGCCGGCCACCTTGATCGAAGACCGCGGTGCCTCCTACGCT
>JAPOVF010000179.1 GCA_026708285.1 Acidobacteriota bacterium | reverse complement strand
CCGGCCGCGCTCCGGGACGCCCAGGACTGGCTCGAGTTCCACACGCGCTTCTGGACGGATCGCCTCGATGCGCTTGGCGCCCTGGTCGAGACCGGCGCCGGCGAGGAGGGCGAACGGCGATGACGGACCTGACGCTTCAACGCGTGATCGACGCACCGGTAGAGCGGGTCTACGCGGCCTGGACCGACCCGGAGTTGCTGAAGCAGTGGCTGGCGCCGGGCAGTGCCGTGGCCTCGCGCGCGGTCGCCGACGTCGCGGTCGGCGGGACGTTCCTCATCGAGATGCGCGGGACCGACGGGCAGCGCTGGCTCGCCCGCGGCGTGTACCGGGAAGTCGCGCCGCTACGTCGCCTGGTGCACACCTGGCGCTGGGAAGGCAGCGACACCGAGACGCTGGTCACCATCGAGTTCGAACCCGAATCGGCCGACAGGACGCGCCTCACGCTCACTCATGCCCGGTTCACCCAGGACGAGGCCCGCGACGAGCACGAGCGGAGCTGGGCGGACTGTCTCGAGAAGCTCAGGGAGCTGTGCGCCGCATGAACTGCGATCGGAGTTCCGCTGCATAGCACTCGACCACATCGGCTTCGGCCTCTCGTCACGGAGCGCACGGCGCGAGGACCATCATCCCGAGAGTCACGCGCGCCGCCTGGCCGCTCTGCTCGACCATCTCGACCTGCGCGAGATCACCCTGTTCATGAACGACTGGGGCGGGCCGGTCGGCCTCGACTTCGCGCGCAGGCACCCGGAGCGCGTCAAGCGTCTCGTCATCGCGAACACCTGGTGCTGGCCGGTCGGGGACGACTTCCACTTCAGGTCGTTCAGCTTCCTGATGTCGAGCTGGATCGGCCAGTACCTGCTGCGGCACCACAACATCTTCGTGAACCGGGTGATGCCGAGAGCGGTCGGCGACCGAAGCGTCCTGACGCCGGAGATCATGGCCCACTACCGCGGCGCCCAGCCATCGCCCGCGGCAAGGGCCGCGAGCGCCGCGCTACCCGGCTACATCGTGGGCGCGAGCGACTGGCTGCGCTCGATCTGGCAGGACCGCGACACCTTCGCGGACAAGCCGGCGCTCATTCTCTGGGGCCTGAAGGACATCGCGTTCCGGAGGAAGGAACTGGAGCGGTGGAAGTCGGCGCTTCGGGATGTCGAGGTGCGCGAGTTCGAGGACTGCGGGCACTTTCTGGCGGAGGAGGCGCCGGGGAGGGTGGTGGAGGCGCTGCGGGGTTTCATGGGGCTCTCGGTAGAGGCACGTCCCATGGGGCTCCGGCCGGGGTTCGACCTGGACGACATCGGCGGTCTGCTCGACGTTCTGGACGGTCCAAGCCGCCGGTGACACTCATCGACGCCAATGTGCTGCTCTACGCCTACGACTCCGAGAAGGGTGGCTGGCCCTGCCGAACGCCAGGCTGCTGCAACCGGGGCCGCGGATCTGGAAGATCCTGAGCGAAGTCTGCGGCAGCGGTCAGGCCAGGGGCCCGATGGTGATGGACGCGCACCTCGCCGCACTGGCGCTCGAGCACGGCGCCTCGATCGCCACCACCGACCGGGACTCACCTTACGATGGTACGCTCGTGCATGCGTTTCTTGAGCCTGTTGGCAGCAAGCTGCGTGAGTAGATCGGTTCGTTCGGGAAAGGGAGCTTGGTGGAGCGTGTCGGGTTATGACTGCGATTGAAGGTCAATGCCGTTGCGGCTATGTTTCGTACCGTTCAATCGACCTCGGGCGCGTTGGCTACTACGCCTGCCATTGCGGTCAGTGCCAGAAGCTATTGGGCACTTCCTATGCATTGAACCTCCCTATTCGCAAGAATATGCTTGAAATAACAGGCAAACCCGAAAGGCGCGACTACCAATCGTCCGAAGAACGAGGAAATCGCTTCTATTTCTGCCCGAAATGCCACTCTCATGTCTTCTACGCCAATAGCTGGCGCAAAGGCGTTCTTGGGGTGCGAGCAGGCACCATCACGAACTTGAACGAATGCGAAATGCTTGGCCACATATGGACTTCGAGCAAGCACGACTGGGTTGTGATCGAGGCCCACGAAAGCACCTTTAGCAAAAGCCCGACTGAGGATGAATGGCGTGCCCTCTTTGAAGAAAGGAACCGTCTCTACGATGATTCCTGATACCTGGTCTTGAGACGATCATATGGCGAGCTGGCACGAAATTAGCACCTACGTGGAAGCGTGATGAGACGTGGCGTTCCGAGCGACGGGAGACTGGGGGCCTAGGGTAAAGATCGCGAACTCGCTAGGTGGCGAGCTACCAAGGCATAGTCCGCCCGCTGTACCCCCTCCCCACCTCCGCCGAATCCTCCCGCCGCCCCGCCCCAATCATCACCCCCCGGTCAATCTGCACCGCCACATTCTCCGGCAGCACATTGTCCAGGAAGAACATCCCCCGCTCCCTCGTCAGCTCCAGCACCATGTCGCCCGCGGCGACGACCTCTGGCGGCAAGCGCACGGGCCCCAGCCCCGCGTGGAACGAGGGAGCCCTAGAATGACCCGCATGAAGAACTCCGCCCACGCAGGCAGACTCGTCGCGAGCGCCATCGAGGCCGAGGGCTGGACGATCACGCACGCCGCCGAGCGGCTCGGCGTCACCCGCGCGTTCCTGTCGCGCATCCTCCACGAACACGCCGGCATCACCGCAGCCACCGCGCTGCGGCTCGAGGCGCTCGACTGGTCCGACGCGGAACACTGGATGCGGATGCAGGCGAGCCACGAGCTCGCCCGGGAACGGCGGCGCGCCGTCGCCGTCGGCTGATCCGTACCCGCGCACTACTTCACCCCCGCGCGAGCGGCCGTGCCGTACACGGGCGGCCAGCGAGTCGAGGTCGGGCTGAGGAACGGAGAAAGACAATGACTGAAGCAACGCCCATCACAACCACCCTCGCCGGACATATCCTGCGAATCCAGGTGGACCGCGAGAAGAAGCTCAACAGCTTCACTCCCGAGATGTTCGGGCAACTCTCCGGCGCACTGGCCGAACTCGAGGAGACGGAAGACGCATGGGTCGGCGTCCTCACCTCACAGGGGAAACACACGACGGCCGGCCTCGACCTGCCGAAGTTCGCCGGTTCGATGGCCCGCGGCAGGGACGCCGACGAATCGCCGGACGACCGCCCCGACACCTTCGCGCTCCGCCGGCGATGCCGCAAGCCGCTGGTGATGGCCGTCCAGGGAATCTGCTACACGATCGGGATCGAAATGGCGCTGGCCGCGGACATCGTGGTGGCGGCCGAGGACGCGCGCTTCGCGCAACTGGAACCCCGGCGCGGCCTCGCGGTGTTCGGAGGCGCCCACGTCCGCTACGTGCAGCGAGCCGGATGGGGAAACGCGATGTACCACCTGCTGCGCGCCGACGAGTTCGACGCCCAGCGCGCACTCGCTCTCGGCTTCGTGCAGGAGGTCGTGCCCGCCGGCGACCAGATCGACCGGGCCCTGGAGCTTGCGGAGGAGATCTGCGAGTGCGCCCCGCTCGCCGTTCGGGAGATCAAGCGGGCGGCGCAGGTCTATCTCGAAGAGGGCGAGCAGGCCGCGTACCGGGAGATCCCTGCCATGCGCGCAAGGACGGCGAACTCGGCGGACTTCGCGGAGGGGATCGCTTCGTTCGTCGAGCGTCGCAA
>JAPOVF010000044.1 GCA_026708285.1 Acidobacteriota bacterium | reverse complement strand
GTGCAGCAGATGGCCGACGTGCTGGCCTCCGAGCCGGACCTGGACGTGTTCTCGATCACCGGCGGCTTCCCGCAATTCGTCGATCAGGCCTACCGGCAGGCGGTGCAGCCCTACCGGGACCGGATCGATGCGAAGGACCTCGTGATCATCGGCGCGGACACTCTGCCGATGCAGTTGGACCTCCTGGCCGAGGGGCTGAGCCACGGGCAGGTGGGGCAGCGGCCCTACGCCATGGGCTACCGGTCGATGGAGGTGCTGTTGGAACTGGTGAACGGCGGTTCGGTGGAGGACCCGATCTACACGGGACTGGACGTGCTAACCGGCGCGGAGGACGTCGAGGCGTTCCGGGTCGGCCGGGGCCGCCGATAGGGCCGGCGTGCGGAGCCGGACACCCCCGGCTCTTCAGGGCAGCGCGATGTCTCTGACGAGATAGCTGCCGCGGCCGGAAGCTTCGTCTCGAATCCCGACGGCGACGTCAAACCTGCCCGGTGGCAGATCGACGTTGACCACGACGACGGCGCTCTCCTCGGGAGGCGGCAGTTGAGCCTGACTCAGGGTGAGGGTCTTCTGGCGCATCGAAGTGCGCTCGCCGTCCTCGTTCTCCGCGACCAGGAAGATGCGCAGCGCCCCCGTTGGACCGGAAGGTCCGGGCAGCAGCGTCACCGCGGATGCGGGAATGTGCACTTCGACCGGAAGCGTCGCCGCTGGCGCTTCACTTGCCGGCGTGATCTCTCCGAACGTCACGTCGACGTCCAGGGGATTGTCCTGTTCGTCCAGCTTGAGCGCGGCAAACAGGCGGTCCGCCAGGCGCTGCTCCTGGGACTTGAGGATGTACGAGCGCCGGTAGCGCACCCGCCATCCCTTTCCGGGCTTCGCGAGGCGCACATCGACCTGGCGGATGGGATGCCGGCCGCCGGGGGGCGCGCTGAAGCCCAGGGAGTAGTAGGAACCGAAGTCGGCCGCAATCTCCTCCAGGGCCTCTGCCGGACGTGCCTGGTTGAACACCGCCCTTCCGCCGGTCTCGTCGGCGAGCAGACTCAACGTCGCCTGCAGGTTGTCGACCCGGACACGGTCGTTTCTTCGACTCGGCACGAGAACCGTCGACAGGTTGTAGGCCCCGGTTCCCTCACCGGCCAGATCGCCC
Organism: Acidobacteriota bacterium; assembly: GCA_026708285.1. Taxonomy (GTDB): domain Bacteria; phylum Acidobacteriota; class Thermoanaerobaculia; order Multivoradales; family Multivoraceae; genus Multivorans. The sequence goes on along the minus strand of JAPOVF010000044.1, from coordinate 2,515 downwards.
AAGCCGCCCGCGAGGCTCGTATCGACGGACGAGGGCGGTCGGATCCCGGCGGCATCGACCGGGTAGATCGTGACCCGGTTCGCATTACTGAACGCGCTGAACTGGTTGAAGAGCGTCGTGTCGTCCCAGGTGCGCTCGAGGGCGTCCGTTTCCGACTGCCGCTCGGGGCAGATCTCGCCAAGGTAGTGGTAGAAGTCCGCGCCAGGGCGCTGAGGCAACCCGTCACTCACGTAGATCAGCGCTTTCGGCCCCGGCAGGCCCCCGAGGGCGGTTACCAGTTCACCCAGTGCCGACAGCGAGGGCCCGCTCCTGGACTGCATGGCGGCGGCATACTGGTTGGCCGAGCCGACGAGGCTGGGCCACTGATCGACGCAGGGCTCGCAGCCGGGGTTGTTCGAACTCGAAGGGGGCTGGGCGCACACCTCGTAGGTGAGACGCATCTCGCGGAGAATCTGGCCGCGCAGGATCTCGTCGTCATGGGCGAGGGCCCGGGGCTCCGAGCGCAGTTCGTTGAGCGCCTCGGTCAGTTCGGCGGCGTCGACCGTGAACGGCACGCGGACGTTCAGCTCCGGGTCGCCGGTCGCCAGCATGAAGCGGACGCCGGCCCCGTCCTGGTCACCGCGGCGCCCCAGAAAGGAACCCAGGTCGTCCTCGATCCGCAGGAGGTTGCCCTGACTCGTGCGATACCGGTCGATGTAGAGGGCCACCATCAGAGGCATGTCCGGGACCTCCAGGTCCCTCAGCGCATCGCCCTCGGTCCACGCTCGATCGTCGCGCGCGGACGCGCTCAGGAAGTTCGTGACCTCGACCGGCTCGCCCTCTTCGAACACCTCGAAGTCGTCGATCGAGAGGTCCGAGATCGGTCTGCCGCCACGGTCGGTTACGTGAACGTCGATGTTGACGACATTGACCGTCAGCTCTTCGACGATCGTCGCCGCAGGGGGCTCCGCGCTGCCGGGCTGCTGTGCCTGCACCTCGCCTGCGGCCAGTACCGACCCGGCAGTCAGAATCGCGACCCAGGGGAACGCGTGAGCCTTGAAGGCCATACGTTCACTATACTGCTGCGATGTTGCGGGCGGGTGCGAGCACCACGAACCGGGTGCTTCCCTCCCTGCCGAGAGCGTTCCTCCTGACGGCCTATCTGACCGCCACCGCCGTGTCGCTTCCGGCCCCGGCACAGGTGTCCCGCCCCGAGCCGGCGTACGAAGGCTCCGACCGGGTCGAGGAGTGGTCCGGGCGGCGGATCCTGGTCGTCACCCCCCACCCCGACGACGAGACGTTCACTTCGGGCGGCACGCTGGCGCTGCTCGCCGCGAACGGCAACGAGATCCAGGTCGTCGTCTACACGACGGACAACGCCGGCTCCAGGGATCCGGAGATGACGAAGGACCGGCTGAAGGCGATCCGGCGGGCCGAGGAGGAGGAAGCCTGCCGCATCCTGGGCATCCCGAAGGAGAACATCCACTGGCTCGGCCACGACGACGGGATGCTGGAGTACGTCGACCGACGCGCGCTGACCAAGCAGGTCGCGCGCGAGATCAGGCGGTTCAAGCCCCATGCCCTGTTCTCGGTCGACCCCGGATCGCCCTACGAGCAGTACCACAAGTCGGATCATCGCTCCGGAGCGATCATCACCGTCGACGCGATCCGGGCCGCACGCTGGAGGCTGTACTTCCCGGAGCTGGAGGCAGGGGGCTTCGAGGCCTGGAGCGTGCCGGTCGTGTTCTTCTACTACAGCGCGAGCCCGAACTACACGGTCGACATCACGGAGGTGGCGGAGAAGAAGGCTCGCGCATCGGCGGCCCACATCAGCCAGTTTGGTTCCCTTGTCGATCGCTACGACCCCAGCATCGTCGACGAGCAGAAGAAGCAGGTTGCGGCCCGCCTGCTCGAGCGGGCCGAGCGCGAGAACGGCAGGGTGGTGGAGCGTTTCCGCCGTTCCGAGGCCTACTGAGTGGCGGCGACCGGAACGGATTCGAGCCGCAAACCTGCCGCCCCGCAGTCCCCGCCGGCCCTGGCGCTGAGCGTGCTGGACCAGTGCCCGGTACGGACGGGCGCCACCCCGGCCGATGCCGTGCTGGAGGCGGTGAAACTGGCGCAGGCCGTGGATCGGCTCGGCTATCGGCGCTACTGGCTGGCCGAGCACCACAACTCGGAGTCCCTTGCCTGCGCCGCACCCGAAGCCCTGATCGGGCAGGTGGCCGCGGCGACGAAGCGGATTCGGGTGGGTTCGGGCGGGGTGATGCTGAGTCACTACAGCGCCCTCAAGGTAGCCGAGGTGTTCCGGATGCTGGAGACCCTGTATCCGGGTCGCATCGACTTGGGGGTAGGTCGCGCTCCGGGCTCGGATCGTCTGACCGCCCGCGTGCTCGCACACGGTCCGGGACGACTGGGAATCCAGCACTACCCCGAGCAGGTGGCCCATCTGCTCGGGTATCTCGGCCGCAGCCATGAGGACGAGCGCCTGAACGGGATTCGCGCCATGCCCCAGGGCGACACGCAGCCTGAGGTCTGG
>JAPOVF010000361.1 GCA_026708285.1 Acidobacteriota bacterium | reverse complement strand
GCCTCGGCGGGCTCCAGCTTGTCCTGGGTCCTGGTCTCGAAGTCGCTGGCGGCGTGGCGCTCGCGGAGCTGCTTCTCCGGCGGGCCGAAGGCCCGGTTCACCATCTGCCCGCGCTTGACCGCGGGGCGCCCGGCGATCTCCCGCGACCACTGGTTCACGTGCTCGTAGGTGTGGGCTTCGATGAACTCGCCGGCGCCGTAGAGCTTGCCGGCGGCCAGCGCCCCGTACCAGGGCCAGATCGCCATGTCGGCGATCGTGTACTCGCTTCCCGCCATGTACTGCGACTCGGCCAGGTGACGGTCCAGTACGTCGAGCTGGCGCTTGACCTCCATGGTGAAGCGGTTGATCGCGTACTCGAACTTCTCGGGAGCGTAGGCGTAGAAGTGACCGAAACCGCCCCCGAGGTAGGGTGCGCTGCCCATCTGCCAGAACAGCCAGGACATGCACTCCGTGCGGGCGGCGTGCTCCTGTGGAAGGAACTCGCCGAACTTCTCGGCCAGGTAGAGGAGGATGGAGCCGGACTCGAACACGCGTGTCGGCGGCTCCGTGCTGCGGTCCATGAGCGCCGGGATCTTGGAGTTCGGGTTGACCGCGACGAAGCCGCTCGAGAACTGGTTGCCCTCGCCGATGTTGATCAGATAGGCGTCGTACTCCGCGCCCGTGTGCCCGAGGGCCAGCAGCTCCTCGAGCATCACCGTGACCTTGACTCCGTTCGGTGTCGCCAGCGAGTAGAGCTGGAGCGGGTTGTCGCCGACCGGCAACTCCTTCTCGTGGGTTGGACCCGCGATCGGGCGGTTGATCTTGGCGAAGCGTCCGCCGCTTTCGGCGTCCCACTTCCAGACCTTGGGCGGTTCGTACGACATGCAGTGAGCCCTCGCTTCGTTCGAAAGGAGTGAGTGTGTGGGTCGGGGCCGGTAACCGGTTCGCTGACGGCTACCAGGTATCGATGTAGGGCCGCTTCTTGCCGGTACGGGGCGGCGGCTTGGGTAGCCGCTTCATGCTCTCCGTGATCCAGGAGCGGGTGTCCGCGGGATCGATCACGTCGTCCAGGCCCCCTCCGGCGGCGGCGTTGACGGCCTTCGCGCGTTCGTACGAGGCTTCGACCCGGCGCTCGAACTCGAGGCGGCGTTCCTCGGGATCCTCGATCGCGGCCAGTTCCTTGCGGTAGCCGAGCTTGACCGCGCCCTCGATGTTCATGCCGGCGAACTCGGCTGTCGGCCAGCCGACCGTGAAGAAGCCGACCAGCGAACTGGCGCCGCACATCGCCTGCACGCCGAGGCCGTAGGCCTTGCGCACGACGACGCCGAACATGGGAACGGACAGGTTGGCGCCGGTGTTGAACATGCGCGCGCAGTGGCGGACCAGAGCGGTCTTCTCGTGGTCGGGGCCGACCATGATCCCCGGGCAGTCCATCAGGCTCAGCACCGGGATGTCGAAGGCGTCGCAGAGCTGCAGGAAGCGGGCGCCCTTGTCGGAGCCGTCCGAGTCGATCGCTCCGGCCAGGTGGTGCGGGTTGTTCGCGATGACTCCCATCGGCCTGCCTTCGACCCGGATCAGGGAGGTGATCACCCCGATCCCGAACTTCGGCCGGATCTCGAGCACCGAGTCGACGTCGGCGATCGTGTGGACGATCTCCTGCATGTCGTAGAGGCGGAGCCGGTTCTCCGGGACCACGTGGCGGAGCGGCCGCTGGTCGTGGGCCTCCCAGTCGGAGGTCGGCCCCTGGAAGTAGGAGAGGTACTTCCTGGCCACGTCGACGGCCTCCTCCTCGTCCTCGACCAGGATGTCGACGACGCCGTTCGGCACCTGGAAGGACATCGGGCCGACCTCTTCCGGCGTGTAGATGCCCAGGCCGCCGCCCTCGATCATCGCCGGGCCGCCCATGGCGATCGTCGAGGCCTTGGTGGCGATGATCACGTCGCAGCAGGCGAGCAGCGCCGTGTTGCCGGCGAAGCAGCGGCCGTTGTTCACGCCGACCAGGGGGATGAGCCCCGAGAGCTTGGAGAACTGGGTGAAGGTGTAGGTGTCGAACGCGACCCTCGGCCCCGTGTAATCGTCGCCCGGCCGGCCGCCGCCGCCTTCGGTGAAGAAGACGAGCGGCAGCATGTAGCGGTTGGCAAGATCGAACAGACGGTCCTGCTTGTAGTGGTTGCGCCCGCCCTGCGTGCCCGCGAGGACGGTGTAGTCGTAGGAGAGCACCATCGCGCGCGACCTGTCGTCGTCGAAGAGGTCGCCGTTGATCGCCGCGGTGCCGGCGACCACGCCGTCGGCGGGCGTGTACTGGCGCAGCGTCTCGTCGTCGTACTTCTGGTGCTGGCGGGCGACGAGGAGCGGCCAGTACTCCTTGAAGGAGCCGGCGTCGACGAGCTGCTCGATGTTCTCGCGCGGCGTCCGGAAACCGAAGCGGCGGCGCCGGGCGACGGCCTCCGGCCGGTTCTCGTCCAGGGTGTAGGCGTGGCGGCGGATGTTCTCCTCGAGATCCGGTCGGATGTAGTCCGGATCGATGTCGATGGCGGCGTCGGCCGCCTCGCCGCCGTCGGCCTCCTCGACCAGGACCAGCGGATAGCCCTCCCGGATCGTGTCGCCGGCCGCCATCGTGACCCGGCTCACCGTGCCGCTGCAGTCTGAGCGGAGCACGTGTTCCATCTTCATCGCCTCGATCACCGCGACCTGCTGGCCGCGCAGGACTTCGTCGCCTTCGGCCACGTCGATGCTGACGATCGTGCCCTGGATCGGCGCGACGACGCCGACGGCGCCCTCGGCGACGGCCGCCTCGGCCGCGTCCGCTTGCGTCTCCTCGGCTTGGGCGGCCTTCGTCTCCTGGTCGTAGGTGAACAGGGCGAGCGGATCGGCGCTGTCGACCCGGGCGCCGGCAAAGCCGCTGTCGCGGGTCTCCTGGCCGGCGGGCGGGGCGCTGGCAGCGGCGGGAGTTGCCGGGACGAAGCGCTGCCTCCGGCCGTTGCCGGCTGCCGATGCAAGTTCGCCGGCGTGGTCGTCGAGCCAGCGCGTGTAGAGACGGCCGGCCTCGAAGTCGGGGTGGTTCAACACGCTCTGCAGCCACGGGATGTTCGTCGCCGCGCCGCCGATCCGGAACTCGTCGAGGGCCCGGGATGTCCGCTTCACCGCGTGGCTGAAGTCGTTCGACGGTGAGTGAGCGATCACCTTGGCGAGCAGTGAGTCGAAGGCGGGGTTCGCCTCGTAGCCGGCGTAACCGCAGCCGTCGATCCGCACTCCCGGACCGCTGGGCGGTTCGTAGGCGGCGAGGACGCCGGAAGAGGGCCTGACGTTGCCGTCGGCGTCCAGCGTCTCCAGATTGACCCTCGCCTGGATCGCAAAGCCGCGTGGCTTGCGCGCTGCCGGTGCGTCCAGGCCCAGGTCGGCGATCGACTCGCCGGCGGCGACTCGAAGCTGGGACTGCACCAGGTCGACTCCGGTGACTGCCTCGGTCACGGTGTGCTCGACCTGCAGGCGGGCGTTCGTTTCGATGAAGGCGAAGCGGCCGCCACCGTCGGCTTCCGGAGCGCCGCCGTTGCCCGCGGCGCCGTTGCCGAGATGCTTCGCATCGACCAGGAACTCGAACGTTCCGAGGCTGTTGTAGCTGGCAGCCCTCCCCAGGCGAAGTGCCGCGTCGATGATGGCGGCCCGTAGTCCGGCGGGCAGGTTCGGCGCCGGCGCCGTCTCGACCACCTTCTGATGCCGGCGCTGGGCACTGCACTCCCGTTCGCCGAAGTCGATCAG
>JAPOVF010000109.1:31554-44688 GCA_026708285.1 Acidobacteriota bacterium | reverse complement strand
GCCGCCTCCTATCTCGAGCGCTTCCAGGAAACCCCAGCGGACGCGACGGTCAAGGGGCTGATCTACGCAAAGCGGACGCTGCTCGCCGGCTTCACCACGGTCCGCGACGTGGGCGGCGAAACGACGGCGATCCTGGCGGTGCGGAACGCGATCAACCGCGGCGACATGCCCGGGCCCCGCATCTTCGCCGCTACTGCTTCGCTGGCCACCACCGGCGGTCACGGCGACCGGACGAACGGCATGAGGCCGGACCTGCAGGGCGACCCCGGCCCGAAGCAGGGCATCGTCAACGGCGTCGAGGATGCCCGCAAGGCGGTCCGGCAGCGCTACAAGGAGGGCGCGGACCTGATCAAGATCACGGCCACCGGCGGCGTGCTCAGCCTGGCCAAGAGCGGCCAGAACCCGCAGTTCACCGAGGAGGAAATCCGGGCCATCGTCGACACGGCGAAGGACTACGGCTTCATGGTCGCCGCCCACGCCCATGGCGCCGAAGGCATGAAGCGGGCGATACGGGCCGGCGTCACGACGATCGAGCACGGCACCTACATGGACGAAGAGGCGTTCGATCTGATGAAGGAGCACGGCACCTACTTCGTGCCGACCATCTCGGCGGGCAACTTCGTCGCCGAGAAGGCGGCGGTTCCGGGCTACTTCCCCGAGATCATCCGGCCCAAGGCGGCCGCCATCGGGCCGGTGATCCAGGACACCTTCGCCAAGGCCCATCGGGCGGGCGTGCCCATCGCCTTCGGCACGGACTGCGGCGTCTGCCCCCACGGCAGCAACGCCCAGGAGTTCCTCTACATGGTCGAAGGCGGCATGGCGCCGATGACGGCGATCCAGTCGGCCACGGTCGTCACCGCGAAGCTGCTCGACATCTGGGAAGAGACCGGCTCGATCACGGCCGGCAAGGCGGCCGACCTGATCGCGGTCGAGGGCGACCCGATCGCGGATGTCAGGAGGCTCCAGGACGTCCGCTTCGTCATGCGGGTCGGTCAGGTCCACAAGTCGCCGGCCGACTGAGCCGGGGTCGACCGGGACGCCGGCGCACCCAGTTTCGCCGCACAGGCTCCTAACTCCGTCCGCCGCCGAGGGTGCGCTCCGTGTAGCGCACCCGGGCCGCTTCCGACTCGACATCGCCCCTCACCCACTGCAGGGTGTCGCCGTCGGCGAAGTCGGTGGCGCCGGCCATGGCGCGGCAGACGGCGTTCACGTGGTCCTTCGTGATGGCCGCCGGCACCGTGGGCATCGCGGCCAGGGACCGGGCGAGGTCCAGGGTCTCCTCCCCGAGCCGCTCCGGCGGCACGATCCGGTTGACCATCGGCGCCACCTCGGATGGACCGAAGCGGCGGCAGGTGATGATCAGTTCCTTGGTCAGGGCAGGTCCTATCTCGCGCACCATGCGCGGCACGCCGCCCCAGGCCAGGGGGAGTCCCAGTTCGACCTCGGGGATGAAGAACACGGCGTCCTCGGCGACCACGCGCAGGTCGCAGGCCGCCATCAGCAGGAAGCCGCCGCCGACCGCGTAGCCCTGGACCTCGGACACGGTCAGCGCCCGCATCTGCTCCAGCGCGTCCATCGCCCGCCGCCCGAGCTGGCCCGCCTCGCGGCGCTGACGCCAGTTCATCTCCGAAGCGCCGCCCATCGCCTTGAGGTCAGCCCCGGCGCAGAACGCCCGCCCTTCGCCACGCAGCACGACCACGTCGATCTCGCCCTGATCGTCGAACCAGGCCGCGGCAAGAGTCAACTCGCGCAGCATCGTCCCGTCCACAGCGTTCAGCCGCTCGGGGCGCGCCAGTGTCAGGAATCCCAGGTTGCCGTCCCGGTCAACCCGGATCGTCTCGAAGTTCATCTGGCCTCCCATGTACCTCTCCTTCCGGTTTCGACGAAGCGCTGTTCGGACCGCTGCCCCACGGGCCATCCTGTTCCCCGCCGGGTGCTCTATCATGCCGTCCGGCCGCGGGCACGGCCATGGCCGCGACGCCGTCCCTCCGAACATCTTCACCCCCGGATGACGTTCCAACTCCAGGTCCTAGGATGCGGCGACGCCTTCAGCAGCGGCGGCCGCCTGCACACCTGCTTCCTCCTGAGCGGTGAAACGAACGACGGCGCGCTCTCTCCGACCCTGCTCGACTGCGGCGCGACGTCTCTCGCCGCGATGAAGGCTCGAGGCATCGAACCCGCGACGATCCGCACGATCCTCATCACCCACCTGCACGGGGACCACTTCGGCGGTCTGCCCTTCCTGTTGAGCGACGCCCACTACCGGGCCCGCCGCGCGACGCCGCTGACCCTCGCGGGGCCCCCGGGGCTGCGGGAGAGACTCCGCCACGCGGCGGAGGCTCTCTACCCCGGATCCTCGAGGCGCGAGCTGGCGTTCGAACTCGAGATCGTCGAACTTCACGAGCGCGAGTCCGTCTCGATCAACGGGCTGCGGGTGATCCCGTTCGAGGTCGTCCACCCGTCCGGCGCGCCGAGCTATGCGCTCCGAGTTGAGTACGGCGGCCGAACGCTCGCGTTCTCCGGCGACACCGAGTGGACCGAAGCTCTGATCGACGCGGCCGCGGCCGCGGACCTCTTCATCTGCGAGTGCAACTTCTACGACCGGCCGGTCCCGAACCACCTGAACTACGTCGAGCTGCTCGCTCAAAGGCAGCGTTTGGACTGCGGCCGGGTGTTGCTCACACACCTCGGCGACGACATGCTCGAACGCACCGACCTTGAGATCGAGACGCTCGCGGATGGCCGCATCTACGACATCTGACAGCGGTCCTTTCGCTGTTACACTCCGCGTCCGAATCAGACCCAGGAGCAGCAATGAACTTCGATTTCTCGGATGCCCAGAAGGCACTGAAACAGCAGACGCGCGGCTTTCTGCGCGCGGCATGCGACACGACCGTCCCCCGGCGAGTGCTCGAGGATCCGGATGAGCCCTTCGCGCGCGATCTCTGGCAGCAGATCTGCGCCAACGAGTCCCCCGGAATCGCGATCCCCGAGGAGTACGGCGGCATCGGCTTCGGCTATCTCGAACTCTGCGTCGTCGCCGAGGAACTCGGCCGGGCCATCGCACCGGTGCCCTTCTCCTCCTCCGTCTACCTGGCGACCGAAGCCGTGCTCCTGGCGGGCTCCGAGAACCAGAAGCAGGAACTGCTGCCCAGACTGGCCGGCGGCGAGCAGGTCGGTACCTTCGCCCTCTCCGAGGGGCCGGGTCAGGCAACCGAGGCGAACCTCCAGACGACGCTCAAGGACGGGCGGCTATCGGGGACCAAGGTGCCGGTTCCTGACGGCGACATCGCTGACTTCTGCATCGTGGTAGCCCGCGATGGCGGCGGCACTTCCCTGGCCCTCGTCGATCTTGACGGCGACGGAGTGGCTCGCGAGTCCGTCGATACGCTCGATCCGTCCCGTTCCCACGCACGGATCACCTTCGACAGTGCGGAGGCGGAACTCCTGGGAGAATCCGGTCAGGGTTGGACCCTCAAGGACCGTGTCTTCGACCGCGCCGCGGTCCTGTTCTCCATGGAGCAGCTCGGCGGCGCCGACGCCTGCCTCCAGATGGCGATCGGATATGCCAAGGGCCGCTACGCCTTCGGCCGGCCGATCGGCTCCTTCCAGGCGATCAAGCACAAGCTCGCCGACATGTACATCAAGAACGAACTCGCCCGGGCGAACTGCTACTACGGCGCCTGGGCGCTGTCGACCGACGCACCCGAGCTGCAGGTCGCGGCGGCCGCGGCCCGTGTCGCGGCGACCCAGGCCTTCCACTTCGCCTCGAAGGAGAACATCCAGACCCACGGCGGCATCGGCTTCACCTGGGAGTCCGATTGTCACCTCTACTACCGCCGCTCCAAGCTGCTCGCGCTCAGCATCGGCAGCGAAAGGGTGTGGAAGGACCGGTTGATCTCCGGTCTGGAACGGCAGGAGGCCGCCTGATGGACTTCAACGACACTCCCGAACAGGCCGCGTACCGCGCGGAGGTCCGCGCCTGGCTCGGCGCCAACGCGGAACCGCGCAAGGACCGCCCCAGCGTCAGCCGCCGGCTCGACGCCGAGGAGGGCCTCGCCCTCGCCAAGGCGTGGCAGGCCAGGAAGGCGGACGCCGGCTACGCCTGCCGTCACTGGCCGGTCGCGCATGGCGGCCAGGGCCGGCCGATGATCGAGACGATCATCTACGACCAGGAAGAGGCGAACTTCGACGTCCCGACCGGCTTCTTCAGCATCGGTCTCGGCATGTGCGGTCCAGTCATGGCGCAGTACGCGACCCAGGAGCAACAGGCCCGCTTCATTCCGCCGCTGATGCGTGGCGAAGAGGTCTGGTGCCAGTTGTTCTCGGAGCCCGCGGCAGGGTCCGACGTCGCCGGGCTGCGCACCCGCTGCCACCGGGACGGCGACGACTGGGTGGTCAACGGCCAAAAGGTCTGGACCTCAGGGGCCCACTACTCCGACTGGGGCATCCTGGTCGCCCGCCACGACTCGTCCCTGCCCAAGCACAAGGGCCTGACCTTCTTCTTCATCGACATGAAGTCGCCCGGGATCGACATCAAGCCGATCAAGCAGATCAACGGCGGTTCCAACTTCAACGAGGTCTTCTTCACGAACGTCCGGGTACCGGACAGCCAACGCCTCGGCGCGATCGGCGAAGGCTGGCAGGTGGCGATCACCACCCTGATGAACGAGCGCCTCGCCGTCGGCGACGCGCCGCCGCCGGACTTCCGCGAGGTGATGAAGCTCGCCGCCGCCTGCGAACTCGACGGTCGGTCCGCCCTCGAGGACTCGTCGGTCCGCGAGAAGATCGCCGACTGGTATGTCGAGTCGATGGGCATGAAGCACACGAAGGCGCGCACCATGACGGCCCTCTCCCAGGGCAAGGTGCCGGGACCCGAGAACTCGATCGGCAAGGTCGTCTCCGCCTCGAAGCTGCAGAACGTGTCCTCGTTCGGCGCGGACCTGATGGACATGGGCGGCGTGATCACGGACCCGTCCCTAATGCCCTCCGACGCCCTGTTCCAGCAGTCCTTCCTCTACAGCCCGGGCCTCCGCATCGCCGGCGGCACGGACGAGATCCTGCGCAACATCATCGCCGAACGTGTCCTCGGCCTCCCCGGGGAGATCCGCGTCGACCGCGACGTCCCGTACAGCGACATCCCGACGGGGAGTTGACCGGCTCAGCTCTCGCTGGCGAGCTTGCGGAAGTACTCGTCGACGAGTTCGCGGTAGCCGGGCGGAACCTGGTCGGAGTTGCCGAGGTAGACCCGTTCGGTGTCGGCTCCCCGCAGATCGCGCCAGAGCCGGTACTCGAACTGACGGAGTCCCTCGACGACGTCGCGGCGCAGCGACTCGAGGGCCAGGGGATCCTTGTTGAGCCCGAGCAGGCTCAGATCACCCATCTGGCGCAGGAGCTGATCCAGGTCCGCGGTGTCCATCCGCTCGCGCCGGAGGTCGCCCCTCAGGGCCTCCAGGTCGGAGCGCCGCTGGTCCAGTTCGCGCTCGAACTGGCGCAGGTCTTCGGCGGTGAAGACGCCCGGCTGGTACCAGCCGCCCGAACTCGATCCGTACTGGCTGGGCCGACCCCAGTCCCTTCCGCCCGCCTCCAGGTTCCGAGCGCCGGCGCGGTCCGTGGAGCCACCCTGCTGGTTGCCGCCCTGCTGGTTGCCGCCTTGCTGGTCGCCACCCTGCTGGTCGCCACCCTGCTGGTCGCCGCCCTGCTGCTCGCCGCGCTGACCGGGGCGCTGGCCGAGCCTGGCGCCGGCCTCGGCCCGGTCACGCAGACGGGCCTCGAGTGAAGCCATGTTCTCGACCAGATCGCGGGTCTGTTCGAGCATCCGGTCCTGACGATCGCCGCCCCCCTCGCCGACGCTGGCCTGCGCTTCGGCGATCCGTTCCATCACATCGTCGATGTCCCGTCGGATCTGGCCTTCGAACAAGCGTGCGAACTCTGCATCGCGCCCCGCCAGCACACCCTTGGAGTAGCGGATCTTCTCCTTCAACTGCTCGTCCCGGATCACCTCGGCCGACGCCTGCAGCTTGCGGGCCGCCTCCGGCTGCTCATCGCGGGCGCTCCTCGTCATCCGGTTGAGCTGGGCCTCCAGACCCGCGACCTCGTCGGTCAACCGATCCTTGCGCTCCATGATCCGCTCGATCAACTCCGAACGTTCCCGCGCCGTGAGGTCGCTTCGCCTCCGGCCGTCCTCGCCTTCCTGGCCGGCCAGGTCCTCGACCTGCTCCTCGATCCGACCCTGCATGTCCGAGACGCGCTGTGCCCGTTGCTCCAGTTCGTCCATGTCCCGGCCGAGCTGCTGGCGGCGGTCCCGGTCCAGCAGCCGGCGCGCGTCGCGCAGCTTGTCCAGTGCCGCGATCCCCTGCGCCCCGGCACTCGACTGGGAGCCGGAGGAACCCGCCTGCGCGCGCTTCATCTGCTCGACCGCCTCGCGTAGGGCCTGTGTCGTCTGCTGGAGTTCCGAGCGCTGCTGCTCACGCGCCAACCGCTCCAGGCGCCTGGCCAGCTCCTCGGTTTCGTCAATCAGTTGCTGCTGACCCCCACCGCCGCCGCCGCCCTGTTGCTGGCGACCGCGCAGCCGGTTCTGGCGTTCGTTCTCCCGCTGCTGGCGCCGCGCCAGCTCGCGCAGCTTCTGCATCAGCTCGTCGATCTCGGCCTGCGTCTGCTCGGCAGCGCCTCGCTGGACCGTCTCGTACTGATTGCGGAGCTTGTCGAGCTCCAGTTCGAACAGGTCGGCAAGATCCTCCGACAACTGCTGGTTGCCGCCGCCACCGCCGCCGCCACCCTGCTGGAACGAGACCGTCAGGTCGCGAAACGCCGATTCCGCCCGCTGCAGGGACGCAAGAGCCTGCTTCTCCACTGTCATCGCCTCGTCGAGCCGTTCCGCCTCCAGCTCCCTCCTGGCGGTGGCCATCTCGGTGCTGGCCTGCTGCAGGAACTCGATGATCCTGGAGAACTCCTCGTCTCCGAGCAACGACTGGCCGCGGTTGCCCATCCGCGTGATCAGCGAGCCCACCTGGTCGCGCAGCCGCCCCTGCATCAGAGCGACGGTAGTCACGTGCTCCGACATCTCCCTCGAGGAGTACTCCTCCGCGTCGCGGACCAGGCGGAACGTGGCCGAGATGATCATCTTCTGCTGCACCGACAGCGTGTTGTCGAATCCGCCGCCGCCACCCATGCCACCGCCGCCGCCCTGCTCGGCCCGCCTGTAGTTTCGATCGAAGGGCCTGATCTCCAGGAAGTAGATGTCGCTGATGACGGGTTTCGAGCGGCTTCGATCCCACGCTTCGGCATAGTAGGAGATCGAATCCCCGATCCCCAGTTCCATCTCCTCCAGGAAGAGCGTGTGCCCGGCGCTGACCTTCTTCATCGAGGATTGGCTGTCCAGGAGGTTGATTGCAGACTCTTCGCCGCCGTTGATCGCGTAGCGGATACCCAGGCGACTCACGCCGTAGTCGTCCTCCGCCTCCACCTGGGCGAACACCTCGTCGACCAGCGTCACCTGGATGTCTCTGCCGGGATTCGTAAACCGGACAATCGGCGGCTGATCCTCGAGCGCCGTGATCATGTACTCGGCCGAAGCCCGATGCCATCGGCCGTCCTCGTCCATCAACTCGACGCGGTAGTAGGTGTTGCCGCTGACCGTGAAGGCGGCCGTCATCCTTCCGTTCCCGAGACTGAGGCCGATCGGCTCCTCACCCTCGATCAGAAGCCGTCCTTCCGGGACCGCGAAGATCGGCAGGACGCTGAACAGAACCTCCGTGCCCTCGAGTACCGCGATGTCTCCACCGTCCTCGACGGTCTGGTCGGACAGGCCGCTGTAGTCGGGGAACCTGTACTCCAGGTCGATCTGCTCCACGTAGGGCAGATCCTTCACGCGGATGCGGTAGATCGGCGAGCGCACACCGGACGCGTCGACGTAGTAGTCCGTGTCCGCGCGCAGGTTCAGGGCGATGAAGTCGTGCGTGACCCTGCCATCCCCGATCATCAGCTCGTCGGAGACCTCGCCTTCCGCCCCCACGCGGTTCATGGGCCACTGCTGCCACTCGCCCTGCGCATCGCCGCTCGCATCCAGCGGACGGAGGGCGACCTCGACGCGGTCCGGATCGAACCCCAGGACGGCCGCCGTGATCAGCTGGTCCGAACCGCGCGCCACGGTCAGGTTCCCGGGTCCCACGCGCAACTGGTAGGGATTGTCCGCCGCCGCGGCGCGCCAGGGAGCGAAGAGCAGCATCGCGCCGTGCTGCAGGAAGGCGGGGCTGATCAGGACCGCGGCCATGCCCGCGCCGGCCACCCCCAGGAGCGCTGCCGAGAAGCGTCGCAGAGGTCCGCGCTCGATCCCGGTGGCGAAGCCGCTGCTCTGGCAGCGTTCGATCGCCTCTTCGAGAACCCGTCGCTGGAGTTCCGGCGACACCCGCTCCGTATCGCGGGGCGAGCCCTGCTGCACCGGCCCGAGTTCGACCGCGCTCAGCACCGAGGCCTTGAGCGTCGGCTCGTGCTCTTCGACGTAGAGAGCCACCTGCCGCTTCGACACCCGCTGAGCGAGGGGAACCAGCAGCAGCCGGACGGCCAACGCGACCAGGGCCACGTACGTAAGCCACCTGAAGATCTGGACCGCCCGCTCGCTGTAGAGGAAGTAGTCCATGCCCCAAACGGACATCGCGAAGGCGGCGAATCCGGCCAACGTCAGCATGACGAGGCCGCGCAAGCCCACCTTCACGCGCCAGCGCGCGCGCACGCGCCGGATCACCGCCATCAGTTCGCCGTACGTCGGGTCGTAGATGGGATCGAAGCTGGCTGCCATCAGGTCTCCTCGCCGGTGGGGCCCCATGCTGTCACGATCGGCGCCGCTGTGGCAGGCCGGCGGTTGCCGAACAGGCCCTCGGCCGCCAGAACGGCGGCCGCTGCCGCGATCAGATACCACCAGAGGCGCTGCCTCCGCTCACGCTCCTCCGGTGTGGCCGCGCTCGCCAGGGTCGCCGCTTCCTCGTCGGGCTGAACCGGCCTGATGCGTGACATGAACTCGTCGACGTCGAGAGCGGCCAGGTCGGACTCCGACACCGGCACGTTCGCTGCCAGGGTCAGCCGCTCGGCGGCAACGTCCGCTCGCACCTCGCGAAACTCGTAGAAGCCGGGCTCCTCCACGTCGAGCAGCAGTTCCCGTCCGTCTCCCTCCACCCGACGCTCACCGCCGGAAGGAGCGACCGCAACGTATCCGTCACCCGTGTCGTCGAGGCCCTGTCGCGGCAAGTCGACCGAGGCGACTTCACCCACGCGGTACCACGAGCGGGCGAGCGAGTATCCGGCCAGGTACTCCATCGATCGATGCACGAAGGGAAGGAACACCGCCTGGACGGGCAGAGTGTTCCAAAAGGTATCGAGCGATGTCGGAAGCACCAGGACGCGGCCGCGCTCCCGGTCGGGGGAATCGCCCGCGGAGTCGTCGGTCATGAGCGGCATCAGGTCGAGCAGAGCCGGCGAGCCGTCGTCGAAGAGAGCGACCGCCACCGCCCCTTCGGGAGTCTCCAGCCGGTGATAGCGAAAGAACGACGCCGAGGAGAAGTCCCCGCTGCGGGCCGCCGCGAAGATGTCGAACACCGGATGACCGGTGTCGAACCAGGCCAGAGAACCCGGCGTACCGGACAACCGGTCCACCTGCTGCGGGCTTCCGACGCCGAGATCTCCCAGCAAGGCCGAGGTCGAGGTCAGGCCGCGCTCCAACCCGAGCAGCAGACCGCCGCCTTCGCGGACAAAGCGCAGAACCGCCGCGCCGGCACCCGGGGAGAGCTGCTGCGCCGCGTCGTTGACCACGACGACGGACTTGCCGTCCAGCATCGTCGGCTCGAAGCCGGAGGCCTGGACCCTGTTCACCCGCAGGAACGGACGACGGCCGAGCGACAGCGCCTCCTCGAGGTACCGGCTGCGCCGACGGTCGCCATCGGGCTCAACGACCAGCACGCCGACCTCGTGGGCGGGAGACAGCACGAAGTGGAACTCGTTGTCCGATTCGAGTGCGTCCTCGCGAAGACGCACCGTGCCCCGCGTCGTGCGCTCGCGCTCCAGGACTTCGGGCGCGAAGCTGACCATGGTCGAGGAGTCCAAGGCCAGCTCTGCAGCCCGGGTCTGGATGACCTCGCCGTCGAACAGCAGGTCGACTTCCGCACGCAGGGCGGAAGCTGCTCCATCCTCCGAGGCTGCCGCGTCAAGGCCCTGATAGCTGATCCGGGCCGCGATGCCCACCTGCTCCCGATCATCCGCTCCGCTCTCACTGGACGACACGCGGGAGTGGTCGAGCACGACGTCCGTGATCGCGGCGTTGCCCACGGCCTCCTCGTCCGAACGGACGTCGACGAGACGCAGCTCGACTCCCTGGGGCAGCAGCGCCGCGTTGTCCGGCGCCCAGGACGAGCGCTGGAAGTCGCTGACGATCACCAGTTCCCGGATGCCGGTCGTTCCCGCGTCCGCGAGCACACCCCGGGCCACCTGAATCGCTGGCAGCAGGGAAGTCGCCCGGGGCACGAGTTCCGCCTCCCTCGCCAGGGTCAGAAGCAGCGACCGGTCCGATGTCGGCGCGCTCACCATCTCCGCCTGGTCCGAGTAGACGATCAGGGCGCCGCGATCCCGTACGCCCATCCCCTCGAACGCTGAAGCCGCGGCATCCGTGGCGCGCTGCCACCTGCCGCCAAAGCCCATGCTGAAGGAGTTGTCCAGCAGCACCACGCTCAGCCGGTTCGCCGCAGCCGCGTTCGCCGCCGAGTCGCCCTGAAACAGCGGCCGCGCGAACGCCAGCGCCAGGAGCGCCAGTGCCAGGCAGCGCAGGGCCAGAAGCAGGAGATCTCGTAGCCGCCGGCGCCGGACGGAACGGTACGGCGCCCTGGAGATGAACATCAGGGACGGGAAGGCGACCACCTGGCTCCGATGACGCAGACGCAGGTGGATGATCACCGGCACGGCGACCGCGGCCAGACCGAGCAGGAAGAGGGGTGCGAGAAGACCCAAAGCTCACCTCGCCTTCATCGCGTAGAGACGTGCCGACAGGTAGCTATAGAGCGCGGCGTCGAGTGGCTGCGAGGTGTCGACCAGTGAGTAGTCGATGCCGGCCTCGACCAGGGAGCGGTCGAGAGTCCGGGTGTGCTCCCGAATCAGGTCCAGGTATTGATCCCGGAGCACGTCCGGCATGACCGCCTGTCGTGCTCCCGTTTCCAGATCACGCAGGTCGAGTTCGCCCTCCAGGTCGAAGCGGAGTTCCAGGGGATCGAGCAGGTGGAAGAGGATGATGTCGTTGCCCTTGTGCCGGAACCCTGCCGCCGCCTTGATCACCGTCTCGGGATCCTCGTAGAAGTCCGAGATGAGGACCACCATGCTCCGGCGGCGCACCGAGTCGACCACTTCGAGCAGCGGTTCGCGGAGGCTGCCGCCGCCGCCCGGCTCGATGCGGTCGATCGTGTGCAGGACGACCTGAAGGTGCTTCGCAGCCGGCGGAACGTAGTCGACGATCGCGCTGTCGAACGTCACCAGTCCGATCCGGTCCTTCTGCTTGGACGCGAAGTAGCCCAGGCATGCCGCGAGGTAGCGGCCGTAGTCCAGCTTGGTCAGCGCCCCGGTGCCGAAGTCCATCGAGCGGGAGACGTCGAGCGCGATCGTCAGGTTCGTGTTCGTGTCCGCCTCGAACTCCTTCACGTAGAAGCGGTCCGTGCGGCAGAAGAGCTTCCAGTCGACGCGGCGGATGTCGTCCCCGGGCTGGTAGGCGCGGTACTCCGCGAAGTCCATCGACCGGCCCAGGAACGGCGACCGGTGCAGCCCGCTGACGAAGCCCTCCACGACCGTCTTGGCGAGCAGGTCCAGACTGCTGATCCGGCTCAGCGTCTCGGTGTCGACGAACCTGCCGTAGCTCACGCGGGCGCCGTCAGGTCATGCCGCTCGCCGAGACCGGGGCGAGCGCGAGCAGGCGGGAGATGATCTCGTCCGTCGTGATCCGCTCCGACTCGGCGCGGAAGTTGGTCAGGATCCGGTGCCGCATGACCGGCGCGGCGAGAGCACGGACATCTTCGTGCGCCACGTGATAGCGGCCGTCCATCAACGCCTTGGCCTTGGCGCCCAGGACCATGAACTGCGCCGCTCGGACGCTGGCTCCGTACTGCACCCACTGGTTCACGAAATCCGGCGCCTCCGGGTTGCCCGGCCGCGTCATCCGGACCAGGTGAACCGCGTAGCGAAGTATCGGATCGGCGATCGGCACCCGGCGCACGAGCCGGTGGAAGGCCCGCAGATCGGCACCCGTCACATGGGTCTCCAGGGTGAACTCGCGCACGGTGGTGGTCGCGTCGACGATCTCCATCTCCTCGTCCTCAGGCAGATGGTCGATGATGATGTTGAACATGAAGCGGTCGAGCTGGGCCTCCGGCAGCGGGTACGTCCCCTCCAGCTCGATCGGGTTCTGGGTCGCGAAGACGAAGAACGGCTGCTTCAGGTCGTAGGTCCGGCCCTGTACGGTGACCCGGTGCTCCTGCATCGCCTCGAGCAGGGCCGCCTGGGTCTTCGGCGGCGTCCGGTTGATCTCGTCCGCGAGCACGATCTGGGCGAAGATCGGCCCGGGCATGAAGACCATTTCGCGCCGGCCCGTGTCGTGATCCTCCTGGATGATGTCGGTGCCCGTGATGTCGCTCGGCATCAGGTCGGGCGTGAACTGGATGCGGCTGAACTCGAGGTCCAGAATCTCCGCCACGGTCTGCACGATCAGGGTCTTCGCCAGACCGGGCACACCCGTCAGGATGCTGTTGCCGCCGACGAACAGGGTCATCAGCACCTGTCCCAGCACCTCCTCCTGGCCGACGATCTGCTTGGCGAGCTCGGTCATGATCTGCTCCCTGCCCGCCGCCAGACGCGCCGCCAATTCGACGTCGCTCTCGCTGGTCAGGCCCTGGGCGCTCCCGGCGTCGCCGGCCGTTGGTTCGAGGGTGTCGTTCATCTGGTTCTCCATCGTTCAGGCAAATGTTCGGGTTACGGGGCCCCTCAGTGCGTCATGCCGTAGATCAGGTAGTTCACGCCCAGCTTGAAGCCCTTCTGGGTCACGTCCACCGGGTAGATGGCGTACTCCGACCATTCCCAGAAGTCGCCGATGTCCATGTTGTAGTTGATGGC
>JAPOVF010000109.1:28522-30747 GCA_026708285.1 Acidobacteriota bacterium | reverse complement strand
GCCAGCTCGTAGAGCGCGGCCGCGCGGTCGGGCGGATCGAGGGCGACGAGGGCGGCCCGTTCGCGTACGGCCAAGGCGAAGCGGTCGGAAGCGAAGGCGAGCTCGGCGAGTCGGCGGTGCACGTCCAGATCGTATGGCGAGATGTAGAGCGACCGCTCGAGGATCTCGGCCTCTTCCTCCTCGCGGCCCGCGGCGCCGAGCAGCTCGGTCAGGGCCAGGTGCTCGTCCCAGGCCGTTTCGTTGCTTGCCACCAGAGTCATCAGTGCCTCGATCGCCTCCTCTTCGCGCTCCTGCTCCCGGTAGATTTCCGACAGCAGAGTGTAGGCGTTTCCGGAACCGACGTACTCCGGGAACAGGTCGCGGCCCCGCACGAGGGGTTCTTCCGCTTCCGCGAACCGCTCCTCCCGAAACAGGGCGTAGCCATAGGTCATCTGGATTCTGAAGTCGTCCGGGTTCTCCTTCGCCGCCAGCGCCAACTGCTCGAGATTAAGCTCCCGGCCTTCGAAGGGATTCCGGGTCGGCGCGCGCGACGGTCCGCCTTCGCCCAGGTCCTGATCCTCCTCTTCGGATTCAGGCGGAGCATCGCCAAGCGCCGCCATGGCGCCGCCGAAGCGCGCGCGCAGGTGGCCGAAGAAGCGCTCGTCGAACGCCTCGAGCGAGAGGGACATCGCCTCGTCGAACACGTCCTCCGTGCTCCTGCCGTCGCGATAGCCCGCGAGCATCGAGAGAATCGCGTCGAAGCCGTACTCCTCTTCGATCCATTCGCTGATCAGCGAGGCCTGGAGGTAGGACAGCGCGATCTGGTTCGGGAACTTCGGCCGCACGAAGCCGTCGTTGATCTCCGCGATGCCCAGCAGTTCTCCGTCGCGGAGCGCCGTGAGGAAGCCCACCTGCACGTCGTCGCCCCAGCCGGGTCTCGCCCGGCGTTCCTCCAGGACGGACAGGCCTTCCGTGAACCAGCGCGGGATCTTCGCGTCGGTGGCCAGCAGGGTGAACGTGTGCGCGATCTCGTGCCACAGCGTGCCGCCCCAGTTGAAGTGGCCGACCTGACGCGCCGAAGGCGAATCGAGGGCGAGCACCGGGCCGAAGCACACCCCGAGAGCGCCGAGCCCCGCCAGTCCGACGGTCCGAACGGAGAAGTCGGCATGGGATGGATAGACCTCCACCCGAATCGGCGTCGGAGGCTCGAAGCGGTAGCGCTCCGAGAGCGTCGCCCAGGCCTCTTCGGCCAACTCGACCATGTAGGGGGCCAGGAGATCGGCCTCGCGATCGTGGATGTGGAACTCGAAGTGCTCGCTCTCCACCATCCGGTAGTCGCCGAACGTGTCGAGCAGGTCGAGCGTGTTCTTGGTCCAGACGTTGTAGGGATCGCCCGCGAAGGAGGTTTCCAGGTTCGCCCGGCCGGCTTCGATCTCGCCGAGCCGGAGCTGGTTCATGCCCAGCAGTCCGTAGCCGCGCCAGGACTTCGGATCGATCCGCACCGCCTCGGCGGCGAAGTCGCGCGCCTGCGGGTAGAGCCGGTTGTCGGCGCTGGCGTCGGCCAGATCGTTGAACAGATCGGCGTAGCCGGGGTTGTCGGCCAGCACGCCGTCGCGGAGACGCGCGAAGTCCTCGTCGCGCCCCTCGAGGAAGGCCGCCGCAGCCAGCAGCGTTCGCGCCGTGAGCGAACCGGAATCGACGTCAAGCGCCTTCCCGGCCTCTTCCCGGGCCTCCCTGAAGCGCTCCGCTCCGAGATGGAGCCAGGCCTGGAAGACGCGCCCCGACGTCAGGTTGGGGTTGACGTCGAGAGCGGCGTCGAGCGTGGCCTGGGCCCGCGGATCGCCGTCGAACCGCATCGTCCGCGCCATCGCGAGCAGTGCCTGCGGGTGCCGCGGATTCGCCCGCAGCACATCGGCCAGCGACGAACGCGCCTGACCGCTGTCGTACTTCTCGAGGAACAGTTCGCCGATCCGCACTCGAGGCAGGGGCCACGAAGGAGAGAGCGCCGCCGCCTCGTCGTATGCCCGCAGCGCGTCCTTGAAGAGTTCCGGATCGTCGCGCCCCAGTAACCGGCACGCCTCCGCCACGGCAAGAAGTTCCTCCGCCGTGTCCGCCGCTCCCCTGTTGTAGGCGTCGATCATTCCGTAGAAGCCCTTGGTCGCCTCTTCGATGTCGCCCCGGTCCCACGCCAGCCGCGCGAGTTCGAACGCAGCGACCAGGGCGTCCGGACCACGCGCGGCCCGCGC
>JAPOVF010000109.1:0-27808 GCA_026708285.1 Acidobacteriota bacterium | reverse complement strand
TGCTCGGTGCGGATCTGTCCGACCTGCCGGTAGTAGCGTTCGACCTCGCGCTGAGCGAACTCGAAGGCCTCGAGGGCGGACGTGCGCCCGTCCTTGTTCCGGTCTCCCGCGCCACCGTCGAAGGCCTCGGCGATGTAGCCGCCAAACAGCGCCTCGTTCCCCTGCGCGCCCGACCTGGTGGCCGTGATCACCACGCGTCCCTCCTTCGCGAGCGGCGCAATGAAGCCGCCCGACGCGGAACTTGCGTTGATGAACACGACGCGCCGATCCGAGAGCGGCTCGAGCGCGGCGGCGTACTGCTCGGCGACGAGATCCCGCCCCGGAAGGTTGAACCGCGGCGGGCCCGCCGAGCCGCTGCCGTGTCCGAAGAGCAGGATCCACACCGTGTCGCCGGCGCTCGACCGCTTCGTCAGCGATTCGATCTCCGCCAGGAGGTTCTCGCCGGTGGACCGGCCCCGGATCCGTTCCGGATCGAGGTCCGGACGTTCCGCGAGATAGACCACCCTGTCCTCGCTGAGACCCGCCTCCAGCGCCGCCTCCACCACCCGCGTCGCCCAGGCGTGAAAGCGCTCGGTGTAGACCTGCTCGCCCCCGACGCCGGTCACCACCAGGAGATGGCTTTCCGCGACGAGAGGACCCGCGGCAAGGGGGCAGGCCAGTGCCGCCGCCAGCACCAGGGCGCTCGATCCTCGACGGCTCACGACATCCCCAAACGGCGCCGAACCGCCCATTCACCACCCAGGAAGACGACAAGCAGCAGGAACAGGATCGGCATATCCCAAAGATCCCGCGCCTCACGAACCGTCGTCCCTTCGCGGCTGACCGAAAGGTCCTCCACGAGGCTTTCCATCTCGTCGAGACCGTACTGCCGGCCACCGGTCTCACGAGCGATCCTCTGGAGCACCGAGTCCCGGCGCGCGGCGCCGAAGAGCTCCTCGTTCAGGTTGTCGACGGCAAAGCGCGAAGTCGCGACACCGAGCAGTTCTCCCTCCGACCGCGCGTCGACCTCGACCCGGTAGTGACCCCGTTCCACGGCCACGAACGAGCCCACGAACTCGCCGTCGCGCTCCACGGACCAGTCGAGGGGCACCTCGACCTCTTCTCCGGAGGGCATCTCGATCGCTGCTGTCACCTGCGCCCGATTGACCTCCCTGTACGCCGCATCCCGAACCGTGGCGCGCAGAGCGACCGTGCTGCCGGGTTCGAACCGGTCCCGGTCCGTCTCGACCTCGATCCGGTCCGGGACATAGGACACGAGCCAGCGGAGCATCTGCCTCCACAGTCGCTCGTGCGTCTGGTCCTCGAGCGCGATCTCGGCGCTCATCTGCCAGTGCCATGAGTCGTGCGGCGTGAAGGCGATCGCGCGACCGCGACCGATCCGGTGATACGCGAGAGCCACCAGCGGCTCCCTGTAGAGCGGGGTCTCCGCCAGAAGCAGCGCGGTGGCGCCAGCCTTCAGCTCAGTGGCCCGCTGGTACGCGGACAGCCGCGGCAAGGTCGGCCACAGCTCGTTCGATTCCGAGCGGTCGTCGCGCAGCAGCATGGCCGGGTGGGCCCGTCCCTGGGCCGTCAACTCCATTTGGAGGTCGTGGATCAGCGGAGGGCGGCCATCTCCCGACGCCGGCTCGACCTCGTAGAGGACGAGGGGCGAGAGCTCGGCGAGCGGCGTCCCGAGGAAACCGCCTTCAGAGAAGGACCGGCGCGCACCGAGCAGCAGCACGCCTCCGCCGCGTTGGACGGCGAAGTCGACCAGCATCCGCATCTGGTCGTGGGTGAAGAAGCTCGCCTCCATGCTGCCGAGGATCACGCCCTGGTACTCGAACAGGTCCTCCCGGCGGGTCGGGAAGCCGTCGAAGCGCTTCGTGTTCTCGTCGAAGTTGATGCCGTAGAACTTGTTCGCCGCCTGCCGGGTCATCGACACGACGTGGAGGTTCTCGTCGAACTGGACCGCCCGACGCAGGAACTTCGATTCATCCCGCGGTTCGCCTTCGAAGAAGAAGATCTTCTCCTGCCTCTTCCTCACCTCGACCAGCGCCGTCCGCTCGTTGTTCTGCGTCAGTTCTTCGCCGGGCTGGGCGGCCACCCGAAACCGGAACTCCCGCGCGCCCTCGTCGGTGGCCGCGAACATCACCCTGGCCGTCACCGCCGAACTCCGTCGCGGAAAAGTCACCGGCTCCACGTTCACGATGCGTCCGTCGTCCTCGACCTCGAGGTTCACGCTGCGACCGCCGAAGCCGTTCTGGCTCAGGGTGACCTCGACCTCGACGGTCGAGCCTTCCAGCACCCGTCGCGGAGCCACGACCCGCGACACCTCGATGTCTCTTGCCAGCCGCGGCCGCCCGAGACCGATCGCATGCACCGGCGTCCCCGCCGCCTTGAGCGCCAGGAGAGAGTCTCCGAGTTCGGCCGGCTCGGAGTCGGCGCCGTCGGAGAAGACGACGAGCCCCGCCAGGGGCAGGCCGGCAAGTTCGTCCGAAGCGGCGAGCAGAGCTTCGCCGATGCGGCTGTCGGAGCGGGCGAACCGGAGCTGATCGACGGACTCGATCCGTTCCGCGCCGCGGCCGAAGGCGAGTTGTCGGACCTGGAAGCGCTCGGCGAGGAGTTCCAGCAGCGACCCCGGCTGCCCGGAGAGCGCCTCCCGGACCGCCCCGGCGCGGGTGCCGTCCTCGGCGCTGTCCTCGTCGGGCATCGCCATGCTGCCCGAATCGTCGATCAGGACTCCGACGAAGGACTCCTGCGGCACGACGGTGGACAGCACGAGGGCCGGCTGCAGCAGGCACAGCACGAGCACGCCGATTGCAAGCGACCGCAGGGTCGGCGCCAGCCAACGGTAGCGCTCGGGCCGGGAGCCACTACCCGCCCGGACTCGACGGTAAGTGAAGGCCGCGAGTACGAGTGCGCCGCCGGCAACCAGCGCCGCAATCTGCATCCAGACCGGAGCAGCCAGGGCCAGCCGGCCCTCCTCGTACAGGGACGGCCGGTACTTGAAGAGGAACTCGAAAAGGCCTGCCATGGGGAACCAGGTAGCGAGAGCGGGCGTAACGGGAACGCCGGCGTCAGTGCGACATGGCGTAGACGACGAAGTTGACGCCCATCTGGTACGCGTAGTGAGAGAACCGCACCGGGTACCACTCGTCTTCCGCCCACTCCCAGGCGTCGCCGAGGTCCGTGTTCCAGTTGATCACCACCATCAGGCGGCCGTGGTCGTCGAAGATGCCCCGTACGTGCGGCGTGTACCCGTCCTGCTCCCAGGTCGGCCCCCCGTACCGACCCTGGCCCACGTTCGGAACCTGGAGGATCTCCTCGACGTCGTAGAAGCAGTGGAAGATCGGGTGGTCCAAGGGAATCTCGACGATCGGATACTCCGGCAGGAGCGCGGACAACTCGTTCTCCAGGTTGGCCCACTGCCAACTGCCCCAGAAATCGTCGATGACCCAGAAGCCGCCGGCCAGCAGGTACCGGCGCAGGTGCTCGCGCTCGTCCGGACTCAGCATCATGTAACCGACCTCCACCGAGTAGAGGAAGGGATAGCGATAGAGCCTCGGATCAGTGGCCACCAGCGCGTTGTCGTAGTCGTAGGCGTCCAGTTGATCGAGCAGCCTCTTCAGACCGATCATGAACTGACGGTCTGCCTTGGGAAAGTCGACCGACCAGCTGGCGCCGCCCATGTATCTCTGGCCGCCGTAGATGAGGCGGGTGAAGTAGAACTCGCGCAGGACCTCGTCCGGATGGACCGGCCGCGGCGGGTACCGCTCGAACATCCTCATCGCCTGGGGCGGCAGCGAGCGCCGGTAGCGCGTGCGCGGGTCACGGCGGTCGTCGGGGACTCCGACCTGCGGGCCCGGACCTGGTACCGGGGCCCTGGTGAGCAGACCGGAACCGGCGGCCGCCACGAGGGCGGCGGCCACGACCAGCAGCGGTGTTCGCCGGATCGGCACGGCGGGATCGTACCGCACCGTCAAAGGGGACTCCGCCGGTCGCAGCCGGAACGGAACGCCGGCCGCGGAGCCCGATTCAGGGCTCGACTGCGTCCCAAACGTCCGGCAGCACCTTGACCCCGGTCAGGGACTCGATCAGCGTAAAGATCAGGTCATCCTCCTCGACGCCAAGCTGTGCGGCGAGCTCCTGCATCACCTCGCCGATCGAGGCCACGAGCCCGCTGAACCGGAACTTCCAGATCCCGTCCTCGTTCACGAAGCGGTACTCCAGCTCATCGATGCCGCCGCCGAGCGAAGGGTCCTCCAGGGACGCTCGCGTGCGGGCAGCGGCCCAGGCTTCGTCGCCTTCGATCCGGACCTCGCCAACGGCGAGCTGCTCGATCGCAGCTCCGTTGATCCAGCCGATCTCCATCGCGCGAACGATCACGGCGGCGAGGTCCATCTCGCGGAGTTCGGCGGCGTCGAACTCGTGCCGGAAGGCCACGATCAGGAACCGGTCGACGAAGGTCCGCTGCCTCACCTCCTCCTCGCCGCCCTCCAGCACCAACCGCTTCAGTTGCCGGTAGTACTCCCCGGTCTCCCGATCGACCAGGCCGGCCGCCCGTTCGCCGTCCCCGGTGATCAGCGCCTGGCGGTAGGCCTCGAAGGTAGCCCGTACCTCGGCTTCCGCGTCGCCCGAGCCCGGGCTCGGCTGCTGGGCGACCAGGGGCGACGCCGCCAGGATCAACACGGCCCCCCTGACCGTTCGCCGCACCGGCCCGGTCAAGCGATCTGGCCCTCCCGGAGCAGCCGGTTGACGCCCTTGAACTGCGGGTGGTTCTTGTCCCGCGCCAGCTCGAAGGCAACCGACTCGTGGTTCGTGATCTGGGCGCCGGCCCCACCCATGCGCTCCAGTGCGTGCCGTCGATACTCCTCGCCCCGCGAACTTGTGCAGTCCCAGCACACGTGGACATCCGTACCTCGCGACAGCAGGTCGAGAACCGTCTGCACGACGCAGATGTGAGCCTCGATCCCGGCCACGACCACCTGCTGCCGCGCCGGCTCCAACCCCGGTCTCGCCGCCGCCAGCGCTTCCTCGAACGCCGGTTCACCGCAGCAGCCGAAGGAGTCCTTCTCCACTCTGCGCGTGCGGCGGCCTTCGGGATCGGTTTGCTCGATCACCGCCTCGATCTCCTCGCGAGTCGGCCCCAGCCCCCGCGGGTACTGCTCGGTGACGATCACGGGCAGATCGAACAACTGGGCCAGCCGCAGCAGCCGCGCCGTGCCGTCGATCACCATTCGCGGCCGATGCATCAGGTCGACGAGGCGGCCCTGGAGGTCGATCACCACGACGATGGCCCGCTCCCGGTCGAGCTTGGGCCTGGCTGAACTGGCGGATGCGGTCATGGGTCGGGCTCCTGTGTGGCCTGAGCGGCTGGCTGTACGGATCGCGTCGGCCGTTGGGATGCGGTTACTGGATGAGGTGCAGGGTGCGTCGCAGCGCCTCAGTTGCTTCGCGCCCCGAGATCGCCGCCTGGGGCCGGCATTCCGCAGGCTCGGAGATCAGGCGACAACGCAGCGCCGCCTCGCACACCGCCTCCATGTCGGCGACGGCCGGACTGTCCCCGCCGCCGACGCAGGCCGCGCCGCTACCGATCCGGGACGGCATGCGGAGCAGGGTCGCCAGCGCCGCGCCCCGGCGCATGTAGTCGTTGGGAGCGAACCGGCGCACCGCCGCATCGACCGGCGTCATCAACCCAAGGTTCAGAACCCGCGCGATCTCCCGCCGCTGGGGGTGCTCCACGATGTCGCTGACGATGATCCTGCTGCCGCCAGTGCCGGTCCTGACGCCGGGCACCAGCCAGAAGGTGAGCGCGGCGAAATCTCCCCGCAGCAGACTCGAGGCATCGAGCAGTCTGGCCACACGGTCGGGAAGCAGGGTCGTGCGCCACCGAAAGCGGGCCACGGTCAGAGCCGACGCGATCTCCACGTTGTCCGGATGGCGTTCCGCGAGCCGCTCGTAGAGCTCCAGACCGACCCGCGTATCGCCGCTCCCGACCTCGAGCGCGGCCTGCCGCTCCAGGACGTCCAGCGAAGTCTCCCCGCGCTCGATCAAGATCCGTGTCGTCAGGAGTTCTTCCTCGGCGTCTCCCCGTGCCCGTGCAACGCGCCGGCGCAGGTCGACCGTAGCCGTCTCGTCGGGCGCCCACGTCCGCAGCTTCCGGAGGGCTGGAGCGGCCTCTCCCAAGCGACCGGCCTCGAGCGCCGCCTCGATCCGCTCGCCGAGTGCTGTCGTCGCCCGAGCGCTCAGGTCCGCGGCCCGACCGGCCGCTTCCTCATCGACGCCGGCGATACCGCGGTAGGCGCCGTAGGCGACCACGGCATCGCCCAGGAGTTCCGCCGACCGCGCGTAGACAAGCTGCCCGGCCGTGTAGGCCGGACGGACGGACAGGGGCTCCGCCAGCAACTCGACCACCGCCGAATGGTCCCCCTCAGCGAAGTGGGTCTGGGCCAGGAGCACGGTGGCCGGCAGCAGGGTCGGATCGATTGCAAGCAGCGCCTGCACGGCGCTTCGCGCAACCCGTACCTCGCCGCGCGCCAGGGCCTGCGAAGCAGACCGGATCTCGTAGCCGCTCTGTTCCGGGATGTTCGCCGTATAGCCGAGCACGGGCTCGCGCAGAAAGGCGCGAGCGCCGGCGCCGAGTTCCGGGACGGCCGCCGGCGGCGGCGCCTGAACGCTCGATGTGGTCATGCAGGCACCCGCGCCCACCAGCGCGGCGACCCATGCGAACAGCTCGTATCGTCGGAACCTCACCGCCACACCTCGACCGGCCGCTCCCTGACCAGGATCCGGACGATCCGTTCAAGCACGCGTTCGACGCCTTCACGACGCGAGACGTCGACCCAGCAGACGTCCTTCTCGCGCCGGAACCAGGTCTCCTGCCGCTTGGCGTAACGACGTGTCGCGCGGATCGTCTCCTCCAAGGCCTGCTCCAGGGTCAGCTTTCCATCCAAGTGATCGGCGAACTGCCGGTAGCCGATGGCCTGACACGCCGGCAACTCGTCCCACGAACGCTCATCGCGACAACTCGCGCGTTCCCGCAGACGCCTCACTTCGGCCAGCCAGCCACGCTCGAGCATGCGTCTGGCCCGCACCTCGACGGCATCGTACAGAAGGGCCCTCGGCAGGGTCAATCCAACCTTGAGCGCCCGCCTCTGAAGCGCCGACTCCGACCCCATCCGGTGCCAGTCAGGAAGCGTGCGACCGGTCGAACGGACGACTTCCAACGCCCTGAGGATCCGCTGCGTGTCGCCAGCGGCGAGACCTTCCGCGCTCTCCGGGTCGACGCTCCGTAGCTCCTCGAGCAGTTCGCCGAGGCCTCTTGCCTGGAGCTCGCTCCGCACTCCGGTCCGCACTTCTCGCGGAACCGGCGGCACCGGCGCCAGGCCCTCGAACAGGGCGCGCAGGTAGAACCCGCCGCCGCCTACCAGGAGAGGCAGACGGCCCCGGCCTTCGATCTCCTCGACCGCCATACGTGCCCGGCGCGCGAACTCCCCGGCCGAGAACGCCTGGTGCGGTTCGAGGACATCGACCAGATGATGCCGCACCCGGGTCCGCGCCCGCGGCTCCGGCTTCGCGGTGCCGATGTCGAAGCCCCGATAGGCCTGCAGCGCGTCGGCGCTGATCAGTTCGGCGCCAAAGCCTCTCTGTCCGAGAACCCCGGCCAGCTCCATCGCGAAGGCGCTCTTGCCGGTCGCCGTCGGACCAAGGACGGCGATCACCTGCCACGGGGGTTCCGGCATGCAAGCAGGATAGCCCCTAGCGAGGCCACTCCCGAACCTGGAAGACGGGACGCCGAACGCCGGTTTCTTGGGGGCGAAACCGGACTTCGATCCGTCCGTGCCGATCCGTGCGAAGGAGCCGCGCTCCACGACGTTCGATCCGCTCGACGACTTCCGGGGCCGGATGGCCGTACGGATTGCGTCGGCCGGCCGACAACAAAGCCAACCGCGGCCTGACGGCATCGAGGAACTCGAGCGCAGTCGACGTGCGGCTGCCATGATGGGCGACCTTGAGGACCTCGCTTCGGAGCGATCCTCCCCCGCTCCGGATCCAGGCCAGAAGCTCCCTCTCGCCGGCCAGATCCAGGTCGCCGGTCAGCAACGCGCAGGAACGCCCGGCACAGGCGCGGACCACGAGGGACGCCGAGTTGCCGTGGGCGCCAGGATCGGGCCCGGGATGAACCACCCCGAGCCGCCAGAGGCCGAGCGCTTCCGTGTGACCTCGTTCGACCAATCTCACGCTTCCGGAAAGCCGCCGGGCGAGTTCCCGCCCGCAACCATCCCGGACTTCCACCCCTGCCGCCCAAAGACGTTCGATCCGCAGGTATCGGGCGAGCTCGAGCAGACCGCGGCAGTGGTCCGCGTCTCCATGCGACAGCACCGCCAGGTCGACACGGCGGATCCCCTCGGCGGCCAGCGCCTGAAGCAGCGCCGCCTCCGCGAAGTTGCCCTGCCGGAACCCTCCGCCGTCGACCAGGATGACCGGCCCGCGGTCTCCGCTCTGCAACAGCAGCGATTCCCCCTGCCCCACATCGAGCATCACGAGCCTCGGATCCGGGTCGCCCAGCGTCGGTGTACACGCAAGCACGAGAGACAGCGCGTAGGCGGCCCGCCGGAAGCCGGAAACGAGGACACCCAGCCAGATTGCCAGGGTCAGGGCGTGCTCGAACCGAACGCTCACCGGAATCGCCAGCCACGCTCCCGGAGGCAGCTCCGTGAGCCAGGAGAACGGCACGCTCAGGGCGTCGAGCACTCCCAGGAGAACGGCGGCGCCCGGCTGGGCGACCACCGACAACACCGGCAGCGAAGCCCCCGCCGCCATGAAGACCCACATCAGCGAAACCCCGAGAGTCAACGCGGTCCAGGGCACGAACAGGAGGTTGAGCACCGGTGCCAGTGGGGTCAGGACGCCGATCCGCACGGCGGTGACCGGAAGAGTGGCGAGCTGGGCGGCTACGGTCACGGCCAGGCCGGCCGCGAGATGGCCCGCCGGCCCAGTGGCCTTGCGCCGCCACCGCTCCAGCAGGCGCGGCGTCAGCAGGAGGATCCCCGCGGTGGCCAGAAAGCTGAGTTGGAAGCCGAGATCGAACGCCGCGCCCGGGTTGAAGGAGAGGATCAGGATCAGAGCAGCGCAGAGCGAGTTGAGAGCCTGCGGCGGCCTCTCGATGGCCACTGCCAGGATGACGAGCAGAGCCATGACCGCCGCCCGCAGCAGCGAGGGTCTCGGGCCGACAAGGCAGCCATACAAGAGGAGAACCGAGGCGCCGCAGACCGCGGTCAGTCGATTCGAGAGCCCGCCCAGCAGCCACCAAAGACCGCCCAGGATCAGGCCCACATGGAGGCCCGACACCGCGAGCAGGTGCGAAAGACCGGCGCGCCGCAGCCCAGTCCTGAGATCAGGAGGCACGCGGCGTCCATCGCCAAACACCAGCGCCTGGGCGAGGATTGCTCCCGGACGGCCGCTCGACATCACCGGCTCGAGGAGCCGTTGCCGGAGTCCGACCACGGTCCGCAGGAACGGGCCCGGCTCTTCTCCCATGCCGTGAAGAAGCCGACGGCTCTTCACGTTCAGTCCCCAGTCTCCCGGTCTGGAAGCGCTGAGATTCAGGTACGACTGACGCCGGCTCAGGTATCCGCGAGCCCGCAGGCGCCGGTCGGGAGGCGGCGGCAAACGGCCGCGGAGCCGCAGCCAGGCACGGTCCGGAGCTCCAACCTGGCGGCCCAACTGTTCGACCGCGTGGATCCGCACCCTCGCGGTCCAGCCGTCCCCGGCGCGCTGCCAGGACGCTGCGCCGAGTAGGGGCACCGCGACGTCCGCGGTGACCGGACGCGCCGGGTCGAGAACGCCGAGCTGCTCGTGACCGCGCCCACTCATTGCGAGCGCGACCACGAGCACTGCGGCCAGGGGCAGGAGCGGCGCCCGAACCAGCGCCGGGGTCCTCTTGGCTGACCTCGGGACCGCGGCCACACAGACTTAGACGGAAAGCGGGGCGAGAAACCCGAAACCGGCTTGCACACGTGACCCGGCGGTGAGAAGCTTGCGCCGTCACAGCGGGCGGCACGGTTCCGGCCCCCGCCCGCGGCGTAGACTCTTCCTACCGAGCATGGCCCCGGACTTCGTCCACCTTCACCTCCACTCCGAGTACTCATTGCTCGACGGAGGCAACCGGATCGGGCCCCTGGTCGACCGCATCGAGGCGCTCGGCATGGATGCGGTCGCTCTCACGGATCACGGCAATCTGTACGGGTCCGTTGCCTTCTACGAGGCGTGCCGCAAGAAGGGCATCAAGCCCATCCTGGGCATCGAGGCCTATGTCGCGCCGGACGTCAAGACGGAAACCTCCGACCGGCGTTACAAGGAATCACAGGGCGTCGCCGACGGCGGATTCCACCTCGTCCTGCTCGCCCGCAACGAGACCGGTTGGCGAAACCTGCTGAAGCTCTCCTCGGACAGCTTCCTCGAGGGCTTCTACTACCGGCCGAGAATGGACAAGGAGACGCTCGGCCGCTGGAGCGAAGGGCTGATCGCCATCAACGGCCACCTCGGGTCGTCTCTCGCCTACCACCTGAGACGGCACATCGAGACGGGCGCCGAGGGCCACTGGGAGCTCGCCCGCAAGGAAGCCGAGTGGCACCGGCGCACCTTCCCCGACGACGAGCAGGGCGAACCTTGCTTCTACCTGGAACTGCAGCGACACGACACGCCAGAACAGGACCAGGTCAACGAGCAGATTCTGCGCCTTGCCGGCGAACTCGACCTGCCGCTGGTGTGCGACAACGACTCCCATTTCCTGACCGGCGAGGACTGGGACAGCCACGACACTCTGATCTGCGTTTCGACCGGCAAGTCCAAGCAGGAAGAGGACCGGCTGCACTACCCGAAGGAGCTCTACGTCAAGAGTCCCGAGCAGATGGTCGCTCTCTTCAGCGATCCGGAGACAGCCGGGGCTACCTTGAACACGCGCCGCATCGCCGACCGCTGCAACGTGGAACTCGACTTCTCCGCCAACCATGCTCCCCTGGTGCGGGTGGAGCGCATCGATCCGCCAGAGCTTGCGGCCGGCGAGGCCGAGGCAGAGCCGGGCAGCGGGGCGTGGTTCGATCACTTCTGCGCCGGCTACCGGGTGGCACCCCTGGCCGAGCAGCCCGGCGAGGAGGAGCTGGCCTCGCTTCACGCCGACTGCGATCGCGCTCTGCGCGAACTGAGCGAAGCCGGCCTGATCTGGCGGTACGGAGACGAGATCCAGGACGCGCACCGACGCCGCCTCAACCACGAACTCTCGGTGCTCGCGGGCAAGAGGATCAGCGCCTACTTCCTGATCGTCTGGGATTTCGTCAACGAAGCCCGCAAGCGCGGCATCCCGGCGGCCGCACGAGGTTCAGGCGTGGGCACGATGGTCGGCTACACCCTGGGCCTCTCCCATGCCTGTCCTGTTCGCTACGGCCTCCTGTTCGAGCGCTTCACCGACCCCGACCGCAGCGAGTACCCCGACATCGACATCGACCTGTGCCAGGACGGCCGGGCCGAGATCCTCGACTACGTCCGCGAGAAGTACGGGTACGTCGCCCAGATCATCACCTTCGGCACGATGAAGGCGCGGGCAGCGATCCGCGATGTCGGGCGGGTGCATGAACTCCCGCTGTCCCAGGTGGACCGGATCTCCAAGCTGATCGGCTCCGAACTTGGGGTCACGATCGACCAGGCGCTGGAGCGCGAGAAGGAACTGAGAGAGCTCTACGACAACGACGACCAGGTCCGGAGAGTCATCGACACCGCCAGGGAACTCGAGGGCATCACCCGGCACAGCGGCGTCCACGCGGCCGGGCTCGTCATCGCCACCCAGCCGCTCGAGAACCTCGTACCCCTGGCAACCAACCGCAGCCAGGGCTCCAGGGAGGTTCTGGTCACCCAGTGGGACGGTCCGACGGTCGAGAAGATGGGCCTGCTGAAGATGGACTTCCTGGGGTTGACCACCCTCTCCATCATCGAGCGCTGCCGCCAACTGGTACGCGAGACGCTACCGCCCGAGGCGATCGCGGCGGCAGTTCCGGGCGCTCCCGAAGGTCGCGACCCGCTCGATCTCGACCGCATCGACCTCGCTGATCGACAGGTGCTGGAGGTCTTCGCCCGCGCGGATACGGCGGGCACGTTCCAGTTCGAGTCGGAGGGCATGCGCAACCTGCTGCTGCAGATGAAGCCCGACAGGCTCGAGGACCTGGTCGCCGCCAACGCGCTCTTCCGCCCCGGTCCAATGGCGCTCATCGGCACCTACTGCGACCGCAAGCACGGCCGCGAGAAGGCTCCTCAGGTGCATGAGATCGTCGACCGTCACACGGCCGACACCCACGGCATCATGGTCTACCAGGAACAGGTCATGCAGATCGTTCACGAGCTGGGAGACGTGCCGTTGCGCGAGGCCTACACCTTGATCAAGGCGATCAGCAAGAAGAGCCGCAAGACGATCAACGCCGCTCAGAAGCGCTTTCTCGCCGGCGCCCAGGAGAAGGGACTGGACCGGGTCCAGGCAGCCCAGTTGTTCGGCCTGATCGAGGAGTTCGCGGGCTACGGCTTCAACAAGTCGCACTCTGTGGGCTACACCCTGCTCGCCTACCAGACGGCGTATCTGAAGACGTACTTCCCGGTCCAGTACATGGCCGCGGTCCTCACATACGCCGCCGACAACACGGACAAGCTGGTCCATTACGTGGACGAATGCGCGCGGGTCGCACTTCCCCGTGGCGGTACGGGAATCGAAGTCGGCCCGCCCGACATCGATCGATCCGGAGTGCGCTTCCACGTCGTCTTCGATCCCGGCGAGGAGCGCGGCACCGCCAACGGACACATCCGGTTCGGCCTGTCCGCGGTCAAGGGCGTCGGCGAGAAGGCCGTGCGCGCGATCCTCGAGGCGCGAGACGACGGCGGCCCCTTCCGGAGTCTGTGGGACTTCTGCCGCCGGGTTCCCCTCTCGGTCGTCAACCGCACCGCGATCGACGCCCTGATCAAGTCGGGCGCCTTCGACCGGATTCACGGGCAGGACAAGCGCGCGGCCATGCTCCAGGCGCTCGAGCCGGCCATCAAGGCGGGTCAGCGCGCCGCGGCCGATCGCGAGAGCGGACAGGCGAGCCTGCTCTTTGGCGGCGCTGACGACACGCAGGCGGAGGAGGAAGCCGACCAGGACCTGCCCCCGGTGCCGCCCTGGAGCGCGAGCGAACTCCTCGGCTACGAGAAGGAAGCACTCGGGTTCTTCGCCACCAGTCATCCGCTGGACGATCACCGCGAGCTGCTCGAGCGTTTCGGCAACGTGAATGTCGAGCAGTTGAAGACGCTGCCGGCGGAGACCGAAGTCGTCCTGGGCGCGTTGCTCGGCGGGTTCCGTACGACTCGCACACGGAAGGGACGCAATCCGGGCCAGAAGATGGCGATCGTTCAACTCGAGGATCGAAGCGACCGGATCGAGGGCGTCCTGTTCGCGGACGCCTACTCCGACTACGAGGCAGCTCTGGATCGCGGCGCCGTCCTGTTCTTCGTCGGCCGGGTCGACCGGCGCCGCGAGGACCCAAACCTGGTCGTCAGCCGGGTGATTGCCACCGCGGAGGCCGAGGTGAAACTCTCGCGACGCCTCCGCATCCACCTCGACGGCACGAGTGGCAGAGGAAGCGCCGGCAACAGCATCGGCGACGATCTGGAACGTCTTCGCGACCTGCTTGACCGGCACCGGCGCCAGGGCGCGAACGGAAGGCCGAACGGAGGAGTCGACGTGGAGTTCAGGATCGAACTCGACGACGCGATCGTCACCGCGGGTGCCAACGGAAGCCGCGCCCCCATCGGCGAGACGATCAAGAGCGAGATCGACGAGTTGCTTGGGGCACGGGGCCACTGCGAGTACGTCGGTCCGCCGCCTCCCGGTCCGCGGTGACTTCCCGGCGCTCCGTCGCCCTGCTGATCGCCCTGGTGGCGGTTGGACTCTGGGGCCACTGCCGCGGCAGCTCCTACCGGAACTTCTTCCGGCACGATCCGCGTCAGGCACACGACTACGCCCTGGAGCAGCGCGACGCGGAGACGTTCGAGGTCCGCCTCACCCGCGGGGGATTCGAGTGGCCGCCGGAGGCGGCCGGAAAGGGCGTCACCGCGTTCCTCGAACTCCACGTCAAGACCAGGCCCCTCTTTCCATCCCTGACTCCCTACATCGAGTTTCGCGCCGGCGGCGAGACCTTCACCCAGTCCTTCGCTCCGCGCTCGACCGGGCGGCGCTACCTCAACGTCTCGCCGGCGGCGGGCCGCGGTCCCATCGACATGGTCGGGCGGCAGATCGGATGGCGCACGGGGTCGGCCCGTCTGGTCGTGTTCGCCAACCGACCGATCGACGCCTCGACCCGCGTGCTGGTCGTTGCCCCGCACCCCGACGATGCCGAGATCGCCGCCTTCGGCCTCTACGCGACGACCCACGCCGATGTGGTCACCGTGACCGCCGGCGACTACGGCGGCAAGAACTACGGAGGCCTGTTCCCCGACAACGGCGAGCACTATCGCATCAAGGGCCTGATCCGCACCTGGGACAGCCTGACCGTCCCCTTCCTGGGCGGCGTGCCGATCAGCCGCTCCCGCAACCTCGGGCACTTCGACGGCGTTCTGCGCATGCTCTACGAGCGGCGGCCCGGAATCGTGCCGCCGATCCTCACGGAACTCGAGGATCCGGGCCTGTTCCGGCAGGTCAACACGGAGCCGCAACTGGCGACCAGACCGTTCGAGTCGAGCTGGCCGGCCCTCGTCGCGGACCTGCGACGGGAGGTCGACTGGACCGGTCCCGACCTGATCGCGGCGCCCAACCCCCTGCTCGACAGCCACGCCGACCACCAGTACACGACGGTGGCGTTGATCGAGGCGCTGGAGGAACGCGGCTTCGAGGGATCGCTGCTGCTCTACACGAACCACGCAACCCGCGCCGAGCCCTACCCCCTGGGGCCGAACACGGCGCTCGAGTCGCTGCCGCCGTGGTTCGGCGACGAGCTTCCCTTCGACACGGTGCTGTCGTACCCGGTCGATGAGACGACCAGGCGGATGAACTACCTGGCCCTGGAGGCGATGCACGATCTGCGTCCGTTCGAGCATCGCGTGACGACTCCGTTCTCCGAACGCGCCCGCGACCTCGCGGAAGAGGCCTTCTGGCGCGCCCTCGGCCGCCACGACAAGCTCCCCGGCTATCTCTACGACTACCTCCGGCGCGGGCCGCGCCCGAACGAGATCTACCTCGTGCTCGACCTCGAGCAGGCGGTGCGTCTCAAGAAGCGGTTCCTGGAGATCGAAGCGCTCCGGCGCTAAGAGCCTGCGCCCCGTTCAGGCGCGGCTCAGAAAGGCGAGCAGATCGGCCAAGTCCCCGGGTTCGAGGCCCGCCTCGAGTTCTTCGGGCATCATCGAGAGCCCGTCGCTCCGCACTTCCCGAATCCGCTCGGCGGGGACCTCGATCACCGAGCCCTCGGCTGCCCGCAGAACCACGCCGCCCCCGGGACTCTCGTCCAGGATGCCGGACAAGACCTCTCCCTCCGTGGTCTCCACGATGTAGTTCACGTACCTGGCGTCGACCGCGGCGTTCGGGTCCAGGATGTCGTGCAGCAGGTTCTCGGCGCTCTTGCGGCCGATGCCGTCGAGATCCGGGCCGGGACCGAAGCCCAGACCACCGCTCTGGTGACAACGCGCGCAGAGCTCGAGAAACAGCGTCTCGCCCCGCTCCGGCTCGCCGTCGAGTTCAAGCGCCGGCCGCATCGCCGCGATCGCCTCGGCCCGCGTCGTGACGCCGGCATCGTCGAACAGGGCGGCCGCGCGGCTCCGTATGTCCTGATCCGGCGAACGCAGCAGGAAGCGCCGCCGTTCCAGGATGAAGTTCATCTCCCCGAGTCGGATACGGCCGCTCTCCAGCGCGTCGAGAAGGGCGCGGTGCCGCCCCCTGCCCCGGATCAGGTAACTCCCGGCATCCCTTCGCGCGGCCGTTCCCAGGTAGGGCCAGCGATCGATCACGTAGGCGGTGACCGCCGCCTCGTCCGCGGCCGCCAGCTCCGCCATGGCCGCCCGCTGCATAGGCGCCGGATGGCCAGCATCCATCAACGAACCCATCCGTTCCACCCAGGGGCCGCCGGCGAACGCTTCGCCGGGCCAGAATCGACGAAGACCGAAGAGTGCCAGAGCTTCAAGCCGCTCCCCCACGTCCCGGGCCACGTCCCCCGCCCTCCTTCCGGCGCCGTCGAGGAACGCGATCTCCTCCGGGGACACATCGACCCCCAGAGCGGCCGTCATGCGCCAGGCCGACTCGGCCAGTGGATCGTCGCTCGATCGCCGGAGTCGCCGCAACGACGCCCCGAGATCCGCGGCGACGAGCTCAGCCGACCCGGCGCCCGAGGCGGCGGCCGTCAGCCCCGCCAGCAACGCGCGACCCACGCCGGCGCTCGCGGCTCCGGCTTCACTCAGAGTTCCCAGGACCAGGGAGTCGCCGATGACCTCGCCCAACCGTTTCCCGGGAACAAGCGCCGCCACCCGCTCGACGACATCCTCACCGCCCGGATCGACCGGCCCGCCGGACGCGAGCAGGAGCCTCAGCGCGGCGACCGGATCGTCGGCCAGGACCGCGACCGCCGCCAGGCGAAGCCACGGCCCGTCGCGCTCGGGCTGCGGCCCCGTTCCGGCCACGACCGCGGAGGCGACCGACCGGCCGAACTCCGGCCCAAGGTACACCTCCGATTCGAGTAGGAGGCCAGCGGTGAGGATCGCCTGCAGCCGCACAGCCGGTTCGGGATCCTCGATCAGACCCACCAGCGTCTTCGCGAACCCGTTGCTCGGCGCGCCGCCCTGAAGCAGTTCCTCGAGAGCCAGTACCGCGTTGCGTCGAAGTTCCGGATGGGGGTCGCCGAGCAGAGCCTCCAGGGTCGCCCGGTCGAGCGCTCCGAGACCGGCCAGGGACCACATGGCATGGAGCCGCCCCAGGGCGTTGTCCGTTTCGAGAACGCGCTCCCGGAGGCTCGTCACCAGGGCCGCCGGAGGCTCCGCGCTGTGTTCCTGGACGAGCAGTCGCTGTGCCGTCAGGCGGCGCCACCGGTTCGGGTGACCGAGGGCCTGGACGAGATCGGCGGTCCGCGACCGGTCGAGGCGGCCTCCGTCCGCCACCCAGGCCGGCAGACCGCGCGCCGGAACGACCCGGTAGACGCGGCCTCGGTCGTCCCCCTCGTAGAGATCGAGCGCGGCCTCGACCGAATCGGGAATCCACTCCGGGTGCTCGATCACGCCCCGGTGCATGTCCAGCACGTAGAGCGCGCCATCGGGGCCCACGCGCAGGTTGACCGGGCGGAACAGCGGATCGGTCGAGGCGAGGAACTCGACTCCGGGACGCCCGCGGCCGGCTTCGGCGGCCGCGCCGCTCGTATCGACGACCGCGCGGTGGACCACGTTCGCCGACGGATCGGCCACGAAGACGGCCAAACTCTCGCCAGTCAGACCGGTGCCCTCGAAGGCGCCGCCGCCGTACGCCGTCACGGCGCAGGCGGCCGAGAACCGGCTCGACTGCTCCGGGTGGTTGGGCCGGGTCTGCCGCACGCCGATCGGAAACAGTTCGGCGGGACCGCCGTCCGGATGAGCCGCCAGGCGGAGGCGGCCGCTTCGCCCCGACAGCGGCAGGCGCCCGAGATAGCGGCGCGGGATGACGAGCTGACTCAGGTGATCCAGGTTGTGGGTGGCGAAGGAGCGGCCCCAGACACCGAACGTCATCCCGAATCCGCCGGCGCCGCGGCCGGTCGGCTCGAAGCGCCGGGATCTCAAATCGACCCGGAAGTCGTCC
Organism: Acidobacteriota bacterium; assembly: GCA_026708285.1. Lineage (GTDB taxonomy): Bacteria > Acidobacteriota > Thermoanaerobaculia > Multivoradales > Multivoraceae > Multivorans. The sequence continues at coordinate 10,008 of JAPOVF010000109.1, read as the reverse complement.
TGCCCGAGTTCGACGGCTTCCTCCGGAGCCTCCGGCCAGAACGGCCTGGCGCCGTTGCCTCCGTTGACGCCGTACACCCAGTTGTCGAGACCGTACCGGAGCGCGTTCACGTTGTGCTGGGGGTTGCCCTCGGCGAATCCGCTGAGCAGCACCTCGCGACGATCCGCCTTCCCGTCGCCGTCAGTATCTTCCAGATAGAGGATGTCCGGGGGCGCCGCCACCAGGAGTCCGTCGCGCCACGGCAGGATGGAGTCCGCCATGCCCAGATCGCCGGCGAACAGTCGTCGTCGATCCCATCGTCCGTCGCCGTCCGTGTCCGAGACGGTCACGATGCGTGCCGGCCGCTTCATGTCCGGGTAGCCGGGGAGTTCGAGCACGAACGCCTGGGCCCGTTCGTCGAAGGCGAGGTCGATCGGGTCGACCACGACCGGCTCTGCGGCGACCAGCTCGAGTCTGAACTCCGGGTGGAGTTCGAAGCCGGGCGGTACGTCCTCAAGCGGTGGCGAGGCGCAGCCGAGAACCGCCGCGCCGACTACCGCCGCGAACCCTCGGGGACTTTCGCTACTCCGCGCCACCGGCCGCGGCCGCTGCATCGGCTTCCAGCAGCCGGGCGCCGCGCATGATGTTCCCGAGCGCGTAGTTCCCCTCGTGGCACGCGTACTCGTACACCCTGCCGTCGGCAGCCGGCCACGGGAACTCGCCGCTCCAGGCCGACTCCCACGTATTCGGGTCTTCGACGGTGAAGTTGTAGTTCAGCGTGTTCGCATCGATCCGGCTGAAGCGCTCGGTCACCTTGAGGCTCTCCCCCACACCGTAGATGTACATGCCCGGCTTCTTGCCGAAGTTCGTCGTCTCGACGACCAGCGTGTCGCCCTCCCAGCGGCCGACCGAGTCGCCCATGTAGGCCGTCATCCCCTCCGGCAGGTGCCTGCCGCCGATCCGGATGATCCGGGCGTCGTGGATCATCTCGGCCAGGATCATCACGTAGTCCTCGGTCTGCACGACCCGCTTCAGGTTGTTGTAGGCCGTGGGCAGCATCGGGGGACCGGACGTCGAGCCGAAGCCGAGGATGCAGCGCTCGCCAAGGGGACGCTGCTCCATGTCGTCGTAGGGCCCCGGGCCGTCGTTCTCGAGCCACCAGGCCGTGCCGGTGTTCTCGCGGAACAGGGAAAAGAAGGCCATCCGCGCCTGCTGTGCAACCGGCAGCATCTTGGGCAGTCGGCCGTTCTGCGGGTCGTAGACGAGGGACGTGCGGAACTTGCCGTCGATGGAGATCGAGCGGCTTCCGTAGTCGAGCCAGAAGTCGTTGTAGCCTCCCACGTTGCCGGCGGCGCCCGGAGAACCGTCGCCGCCCGGCGGCGGCGCCTCCCGCGTCGGGTCGCTCGCCTCGAGCGCATCCGCCCGGCGCGTGGCGACCGCGTTCGCGATCTCCTCCGCCTCTTCCGGGGTCAGGTAGAGGTTGTCGCCGAACTTGGGATCCCGTTCGAGCGGCGTCAGCGTGGCGACGTCATAGACCCCGGTCAGGTCCGGTTTCCCGCTGGCCGTGCGGGGAACGGCAGCGTCGTCGGCGACCACCGGCACGGCGGCGACAAGCAGAACAACGGCGCAGAAGGCCGTAGTGGGCGCTGCGAAAGGTGTTCTCATACCGGCAGTGTAGCGGAGCCCCCGCGGCGGGCTGCTACACTCCCGCGCGCTTCCCGCCCCCATGGCGCCGGTCTTCCGGTCCCGAAGCGAGCGAGAACGGCACGAACCCGAGAACCAGGAGACTCCATGATCCGTTGCGCAACCTCGGCGATGCTTCTGGCCGCCGCCTCCTTCGCTTCCGCACCCGTCAACGGCGCCTCGCCAGCGGTAGGCGACGCGGCCCCCGACTTCACGCTGCCCAGTACCGACGGCACCGAGGTGACGTTGTCGTCGTTCGCTGGCCAGAAGAACGTTGTGCTCGCCTTCTTCCCCAAAGCCTTCACCGGCGGATGAACGATGGAGATGAACAGATACCAGGCTGGTATCTCCGACTTCACGGACAGTGACTCCATCGTCTTCGGCATCAGCGCCGACAAGCTGGAGGACAACAAGAAGTTCGCCGCCGACCTGGGACTCGACTTCGCGCTTCTCAGCGATGTCGACGCCAAGGTCATCAATCAGTATGGCGGGACGATGGAGCAATACGCCGGTCTCGCCAAGCGAGTCACCTACGTGGTCGGCAAGGACGGCAGGATCGCCTACATCGGCGAAGGCGGCGACGCGATGGACCCGGCGGGGGCGAAGGCCGCCTGCCAGGGACTCGAATAGAGCGGCGCACCGGCCCCGCTCGCAGGTCTCCCAGGCGTTCTACGCGGCGTCGGGACGCGGCTGGTACAACTCGACGCGGTTCCCCTCCGCGTCACGGATCCACGCGAACAGCGCGTATCCCTCGTCGTCGCGGCGCAGCGGCTCGACGCCCCGTTCGGCGAGATGCCGCAGCACCGCTTCGAGATCGCGCACCCGCAGGTTGATCATGAAGGGCTGGTCACCGTACATGTCCCCCTGCTCCGTCCCCTCGTTGGGAGACATCCGCGGCACCGGCCGCTTCGCCTTCATGATCGCGAAGGTCGTGTCCATGACCCAGGCGGCGTCGTCCGGATCGGCCGCTACGTAGCGGACGTAGAAGGCTCCGAACTCCTCGCTCCCCTCGAAATCGACGCCCAGGTGCTCCGTGTACCAGTCGGCGAGCCGCTTCGGATCCTCGCTGAAGAGGAAGGCGCCGCCGACGCCGTCGATCAGGCTCATCAAGCGGCTCGGGGGGACGCCGCGCCTTCCACGCTCCTCCGCGTCGCTCGGCTACTCCGCACGCTCATCGGAAGGAAACCCGAGTGCGGGCGCTGATGGTCTGGTCACTTACCGGGTCGTGGATCGCGACCACGAGATCGTGGGGCTTGCGGCGCAGAGTCAACGTCGCGTTGTACGGCATCACGGCGTCCGGCGCCGGCCGGTTCCGCCCGCGCAAGTTGATCGGGATCAACGGGATCGGGGCCTGCTGGCCGTTGCGGTCGACGACCGCGAAGCGCAGTTCCAGCCTGGCGAAGAACTGGTCCTGGTACGGGACCAGCGGGAAGTGGCCGATCGGAATGTAGACGGTCACCGGAACCCGCATCTTGCGCACTCCGGTCCTCTTGGCGGCGCCGATTTCCACCTGCAGCACCGGTTCTCCCTGGGTCAGCTCCCCGCCCGGAAACAGGAGGCGTCCCTGCGTCTCCATGTCCGCCTCGGCCCGCCGCGAGAGATCGAGATAGCCGCGGCGGGAACGCACCCGCAGGTCGGATCTCTGGACCTGTACCTGCACGTCGTGGGCTCGGTCGTCGCGCCGGTAGTGGGGAACGAAGCCGAGCCAGTAGTAGTTCGCGGTGTCCCTGCTCGCGTTGCGCAGCGCTTCGAGATTCGACCCGGCCAGGAACGCCTCGCCACCTGTGTCCCTTGCCATGTAACGGAAGTTCCCCCACCGCGCCATGCTCGGCTCGTTGCTCTGCTCGTCGATCGGGTAGATCGTGTACCCGAGCAGATTCGCCGTGTCGATCAGGCGATCGAGAACCTCACGGTCGCTCCGCATTCCGATGTTGAGGCCCTGGGCCGGGAAGTTCCCCCGCGGCCAGTCGCCAGCAAGGAGCAGCAGCGCCTTGCGTCCCTCAGGTACGTCGAGCGCCTGCATCGTCGAGCTGACCGCCGTCACCGAGAACTCCAGCTCGCGCAGATTCCGGTCGACCTCCGCTTCGGCGCCGAGGGAGGGAATCCGCAGCCCGGGAAGACGCGCGGTGGCCGCCCCCGGCAGATCGTTCAACGCCGTGGACAATCCCGAGCCAGTCGACAGGGAGGGGAAGGGACCACCGACATCGTCCCCCTGCACGAGTCCCACTCGAACGTCGCTTCCCGCGGCGCCGGGGCCCCGTCTCGCCATCGCCGCCTGGCGCGCCGGCAGACTGGGCGATCCCAACTGACCGCGGAAGCCCTTGCCGGTGTCCAGTTGCCGAAGCGCATCCCGGGTCCGTTCCCGATCCGCTGTAAAGGGGCTCAGCATCTGGAGGCGCGAGCCGCTCTGAACCACCACCGCCACCTGATCGCGGGCCCCCAACTCATCGAGCTGGTCGGCAAGCCCGCGCAGCACGGGTCGGCGGAACTGGACCAGCGTGTGGTCGTCGTCGACGAAGACGACGTAGTTCGTCGGGACGCCGTCCCCTTCCCCTACTCCGGGCGGCGCTTCCCTGCCAGAGGCCTCGATCGCCCGGTTCTCCAGGATCTCGGTGAAGTAGTCGACCTCGACCGGAAAGCCGTCCACGAAGATGCGGAAGTCGTCCGCCTCAAGGCCGTGGACCCGGTTTCCGGCCCTGTCCTCGACCACGACCTCCACGTTGACGACCCGGACATCGATCTCTTCGCCGAAGATCGCATCGAGCGGTGGCCCGGGCTCCTGGGCGCCGGCGGAGACACAGAGAACCAGAACGGCGGAGGCAGCAAGCGCGAGGAGTTTCTTCAGTGTCATGAACTTTCCTCTCACTTGAAGGACACGACAACGCGCTCGCTGAGCGTCTTCCTGCTCAGAGGATCGTGCACCGAGACCACCAGGTCGTGGGGCCTGCGGCGCAGGGTCAGGGTCGCATTGTAGGGCATGACGGCGTCCGGGGCCGGCCTGCTCCGGCCCCGAAGGTCGATGGGGATCATCGGAATGTCCGCCTGGCCGCCGTTGCGGTCGACGACGGCGAAGCGCAGTTCCAGCGTGGCGAAGAACTGGTCCCCGTAAGGCAACACGGGGAAGTAGCCGATCGGGATGTAGATCGTCACCGGAACCAGCATCTTGCGGATGCCTGTGGGCTCCGGACGGCCGATGTCCACCCGTAGCGCCGGTTCGTCCGGTGATTCCAAGGAGCCGGGAAACAGGAGCCGGCCCTGCGTCTCCATGTCGGCTTCGGCTCGCGCCGAGACGTCGACGTAGCCGCCGCGGGAGCGCACGCGCAGGCCCGGGCCACGCACCTCCACTCGAACGTCGTGAGCCCGGTCGTCTCGGCGGTAATCGGGGACGAAGCCCAACCAGTAGTAGTTCGCCACATCCACGCTGACCCGCCGCAGGGCGGCCAGGTTGCTGCCGGCCATGTAGGCGCGGCCGCCCGTCTCCCGCGCCATGTGCCTCAGGTTCCCCCACCGCGTCGTGTTGTGGCGCGTTTGCTGGTCCACGGGATAGACGGTGTAGCCCAGCACGTTCGCCGTATCGATTAGATCGTCCAGGATCTCCCTGTCCGTGCGAACGCCGATGCTCTGTCCGGCAGGCCGGAACATCCCCGTCGGCCAGCCGCCGGCCAGGAGCAGCAGCACCTTGCGGCCGTTCGGCACGTCGAGAGCTCGCATCGCCGAGCTGACCGCGATGACCGAGAACTCGAGATCACGCGCCAGCGCCGACGCCTGCACCTCCGACGCGAGCTCCGGCAGGCGCATCGACGGGACGGCCAGATCGCCGGCCGCGGAGAGCAGCTCCGCGTCGGCCCCGGGGCCGATCTGCCCGGCCACGAGGCCAACACTCAGCCCCTCCGCGACGCTCGTGTCCTCCAGAACGCCGGCCTGGGCGCCCACCAACGCCTCCATCCGGTCCCCGGCCGGCGCGTCGCCGGCGATGAACCGCGGCGCCCGCAGTACGCCGCCGTAGCGTCGCCCCTGTTCGAGTGCCCGCAGGACACGGCGCGTCTGTTCGCGGTCGGTCGTGAACGGACTCAGCAGTCCCAGTCGCCGCCCGCTCTGGACGACCACCGCCACCTGGTCCTCGATGCCGAGGTTCGCCAACTGATCGGCGAAGCCGCGAAGCACGGGTCTTCTGAACGTCACGTGGGTGTGGTCGTCGTCCACGAACAGCAGGTAGTTCGTCGGGACCGACTCGCCCTCGCCGATCGCGGGGGGCGCCTCGCCGCGGTCTGTCTCAACGGCCCGGTTCTCCAGGATCTCCGTGAAGTAGTCGACACCGACTTCGGCGCCGTCCACGAAGATGCGGAAGTCGTCGGCCTCAAGACCGTGGACCCGGTTTCCCGCCCGGTCCTCGACGACGACCTCCAGGTTGACCACGCGGACATCGATCTCTTCCCCGAAGAGGAGGTCGACGGGCGGGGCCGGATTCGGCTCCTGCCCCACGAGAGGAACGGTCCAGCCCAGCATCAGGACGGCCACGCTGGCCAGGCGCGCACCGCGTGCGAGATGCCAGGTCATCAGGGCTCCAGTCTTGCACGACGCGCGAGTCCGTATGGCCGCGACGCGCTCGAACACCTTGGGCTTCTTCGTCACCGCCGCCGTCACGGCACCACCCGGGTGCGCCCGCTGGCCGTCAATCGGGACAACGGGGCATGGACGGTGACGACCAGGTCGTGTGGCAACCGGCGGAGGGCGAGGACCGTTCGGTACAGCACGACGTCCTCCGCAGCCGGCACGGATGAGCCTCCCAAACGGAGGCGGTGCATCGGAGTTCCACTCCGCCGGCCAAGTGAATCGACGGCCGCAAACCGGACCTCGAGTTCCTGCAGAAAGCGTCCGTCGTATGGCAGCGCGGGAAACCTGCCCACCGGCAGGTAGACGCTGATCGGCACGCTCATCCTGCGCCGCTTCGCTCGCTCCGGCTCTCCGATCGCGATCAGGAGCGGTTCGCCGCCCTCCTCTGCACCCGCCGGAAACAGGAGCTGGCGCAGCACCTCCGTCTCGGCCTCGGCGCCGCGAGAGAGATCCAGGTAGCCGCGACGGGATCGCACCCGGAGGCGTGGCCGCTTCACCTTCACCCGAATCTTGTGGACTCGGTCATCGCGCCGGTACTCCGGCACGAACCCCATCCAGTAGTAGTGCGAAGTGTCGTCGTTGACCTTCTCCAGGACCTTCTCGTTGGTCCCCCAGAGGAACGCCCTGCCACCCGTCCCGCGAGCGACGTACCATCCTCCACCTCCTCCGCGGGGACCACCCACGGGGTAGACCGTGTAGCCGAGCAGGTTCGCCGTGTTGATGAGAGCGTCCAGGAGGTGAAAGTCCGTCTGCTTGCCGCTTCCCAAACCGGCGAGACCGAAGTCTCCGGAGGGCCAACTCCCCGCCATCAGGAGGAGCACCTTTCGTCCAACAGGCGGCTCGAGAGCCCGCATCGTCGAAACAACGGCGTCGACCGAGAATCGCAGGTCGGTAAACAGCATGTGCGGACTGCGCATACCGGCCAATCCGAAATCGCCCACGGGTCCCCTGATGAGCGGACGCATGACTCCCGTGCCGCGATTGGGCCATCGATCCGCGAAGCCCCGGGACCCGGAACCGACGTACGAGGCCGACACGACCGCACGCTCAGAATCGATCACGGCGCGAACAGGCCGGTGCGACACGACCTCTCCGGTGGACGCCGTGTCTCCACTGCCTGACGGATCCCGGCTCTCGGCGGGCCTCCGCCGCCCGGCGCGGAGAAATCCCTCGAAACGGCCGCCCCCGTCGAACTCCCGGAGAGCGGTTCGGGTCGCTTCACGGTCCGTCGTGAACGGACTCACGATCTCCAGTTGCCGCCTGCTCTGCACGACGACCGCGATGTGATCGCCGGCGGGCAACATGGCAAGGCTGTCCCGGAAACCGCGCAGTGACGGCGAACGAGAGGTAACGTGCGTGTGGTCGTCATCGACGAACAGCACGTAGTTCGTCGGAACGATCTCAGCCGCGCGGATGGACGGCGGGGTGTCCGAACCGGTGCCCGCAACGGCCCGTTTCCCCGCGATCTCGGTGAAGAAATCGATGCCGACCTCCGAGCCGTCGACCAGGAGTCGGAAATCCTCCGGGCCCAGTCCGGTGACCCGCTCTCCGGCCCGGTTCTCGACGACCACCTCGAGGTTGACCACCCGCACTTCGATTTCGTCTCCAAGGAAGAGTTCGGAAGGGAGTTCCGACTCGAACTCCTGAGCCGCCAGCGGTACACAGAACGCCGCGAACGCGAGCGGGATCCGGAGGAGCAAGCCGTAGGGGAATCGGTAGAAGCGCGTACCGCGCCTTCCGACTTCGCCGTAACCTGGTGCGACCAACACTCCTCCTCCAGGGCAGCATGGCTGTCGCTAGCGAGACTCTGCGCGGACTCGATGCAAACAAAGTGCCATACGGACGCCGGTGCTACCCTGCGCCCGATGAACGCTGATTCAAACTCCTCGGCCGCCCGTCTCGAACCCGCGGACGACACGGCGTACTGGTCGACGGCGCAGGCAGCCGCCGCGATTCGTAGCGGCAGGATCTCCTCCCGCGACTACCTCGAACTTCTGCTCGACCGCGTGGAGCGGATGAACCCGCCGCTCAACGCCGTCGTCACCCTCGACGCCGAGCGGGCGCGAGGCGAGGCGGACGCCGCCGACCGGGCGCTGGCCGATGGCCGGAGCCTGGGCCCGCTCCACGGCGTCGCGATGACGATCAAGGACTCCTTCCAGACTGTCGGGATGCGCACGACCTCGGGCGCCCCCGAACTCAGCGGCCACATTCCCGCGGTTGACGCCGTGCCGGTCGCGCGCCTGCGCGGCGCGGGCGCCGTCATCTTCGGCAAGACGAACTTACCCGTCTACGCCGGCGACACGCAGAGCTACAACGAGGTGTTCGGCCAGACGAACAACCCCTGGGACCTCGAACGGACGCCGGGCGGCTCGTCGGGCGGTTCGGCTGGGGCGCTGGCGGCGGGGTTCACACCCTTCGAACTCGGCAGCGACATCGGCGGTTCCATCCGCGGCCCGGCTTCGACCTGCGGCGTCTTCGGCCACAAGCCGAGCTACGGCATCGTGCCGGCGCTCGGGCAGATTCCCGGACCGCCCGGCACCCTGACCCAGGCCGACATCGCGGTCGCCGGTCCGATGGCGCGGAGCGCCGAAGACCTGGAACTCGGCCTCGACATCATCGCTGGTCCGGACGACTGGCACGCTGCCGGCTATCGGCTGGAACTGCCTCCGGCCCGCCACGAGACCCTCGCCGATTATCGGGTCGCCGTGTGGTTCGAAGAGCCATCCAGCCCGATCGACGACCGGGTACTCGAGCGGTTGGAAAGCGCGGCGGACGCCCTGGAAGAGGCTGGCGCCCGGGTCGATCGCGAGGCCCGGCCCGACTTCACCTTCGACTACGCGACCCGCGTGTTCGGGCAGTTGCTCGGTGCCGCCATGTGCGGAGGCTTCAGCCACGACGAGATCGAGGAGCTCGCCGGCCGCGGCATACGGGAGGACGAGGAAGGGGCGCTGGCTGCACGCTGGGCCTCCCAACGCCACCGGGCATGGCTGTCCGCCAACGAGCGCCGGCTCCAGATGCGGCGCAAGTGGCACGCGTTCTTCAAGGAATGGGACGCCGTGCTCCTGCCTTGCCTGCCGACGACCGCGATTCCCCACGACCACAGCGAACCGATGGGGGCACGCCGGATCACCGTCAACGGCGAGCGGCGCGCCTACGGGGAGCAGACCCTCTGGGTCGGACTCACCGGCGTCGCCTACCTGCCCGCGACGGTGATTCCGGCCGGCACGGCCGGCGACGGCCTGCCCGTCGGCCTTCAGATCGCGGGACCGTTCCTGGAAGATCGCACGACCCTCGATCTGGCGCGCCGCCTGAGCAAGAGAATCGGCGGCTTCGAGCGTCCGCCGGGCTACTAGGCACCGACGCTCCCAGCCTGGAGGAAAGACCGCAGGTCCTCCCGGCTGACCGCCGGTTCGCCGGGGGCGACGTTGTCGAGCCGGCCGGCGCGAAGCCAGCTCTCGAGGCGGCGCACCTCGCGCTCCAGATGATCGAAGCCGTCGACGACGAAGAGGAGCGGCTGAAGGGAGTCGATCTCGAAGCCCTGGTTGACCACCCATTCGAGCTGGAACGGCGCTCGCTGCACCCTGGGAGATTCCAGTGCGTGGACGATCTCACCCGCCGAACTCAGGAGGCCGCTGCCGTAGGCGCACAGGCCGCGACCATCGGGGCGGCTCATCAGTCCGAACTCGATCGTGAACCAGAAGAACCGCGCCAGGGCCTTGAGAGCGCTCTCGA
>JAPOVF010000060.1 GCA_026708285.1 Acidobacteriota bacterium | reverse complement strand
TTCACCGTCGCTCCGCCGGACCTGATGAGCGACGTGGCGCTGAACTACCAGCCGTCGCAGGACGACGTCGACGATCACCTGGTCGTGCGAGTGCCGGTCACCGCGGGACCGCATGACGTCGGCGTTACCTTCCCGGCCCGGCCGTGGGTGCTGCTCGAGACGGCGCGCCAGCCCTACGAGTCGCACTTCAACTACTACCGCCACCCGCGGGTGCAGCCGGCCATCTTCTCGGTCTCGATCGTCGGGCCTTACCTGCCGCTCGGCGCCGGCGACACGCCGAGCCGCCAGCGGATCTTCGTCTGCCAGCCTGAGACGGCGGCGGCGGAGGACGGCTGCGCGAAGAAGATCCTGACCAACGTGATGCGCCGCGCGTACCGCCGGCCGGTGACCGGCGAGGACGTGAGCGGACCGTTCGCGCTCTACGAGCAGGCGAAGGTCGAGCAAGGGTTTGAGGCGGGTATCGAAATGGGACTGGCGGCGGTTCTGGTCAGCCCTGAGTTCCTGTTCCGCATCGAACGGGATCCGGCGGACGTGGAGCCCGGGGCGCCGTACCGCGTGAGCGACGTGGAGCTCGCGTCGCGGCTCGCCTTCTTCCTGTGGAGCAGCATCCCCGACGACGAACTGCTGGAGCTCGCGTCGGCCGGCCGACTGAGCGAGCCGGACGTGCTCGAGCGGCAGGTCGAGCGCATGCTCGCCGACCCGCGGGCGGAGAACCTGGTCACGAACTTCGCCGCCCAGTGGCTCCATCTACGCAATCTGGACGGAGTCACCCCCGACAAGCGCCTGTTCCCGGACTTCGACGACAACCTCCGGCAGGCCATGCGCCGCGAGACGGAACTGTTCGTCGGCAGCATCCTGCGGGAGGACCGTAGCGCCCTCGATCTCGTGCGGGCGGACTACACGTTCCTCAACGAGCGGCTGGCCAAGCACTACGGCATTCCGCACGTCTACGGCAGCCGCTTCCGGCGGGTGGACCTCGGCGACGACAGCGTGCGCGGCGGGTTGCTGCGTCACGGCAGCATCCTGACCGTGACCTCCTTCGCCACCCGCACCTCGCCGGTGGTGCGGGGCAACTGGGTGCTGGGCAACCTGCTCGGCGTGCCGCCGCCTCCGCCGCCGCCAGACGTGCCGGACCTGCCGGAAGCGAAGATCATCGCCAAGGAACTGCCGATGCGCGAGCGGCTGTCGGCCCATCGCGACAACCCGGCCTGCTCGGGCTGCCATCGCCTGATGGATCCGGTCGGCTTCGCGCTCGAGAACTACGACGCGATCGGCCGCTGGCGGACGGTCGACGCGGGCTTCCCGATCGACGCTTCCGGCGAACTGTGGGACGGTACCGCCCTGGGCGGTGTTGTGGAACTCGAGTCGGCGATGCTGGCGCGGCCCGAGCTGTTCCTGACTACCCTGACCGAGAAGCTCCTGGTGTTCGGCACCGGCCGCGGCGTGACCGCGACCGACGCCCCCGCGGTGCGCGCGATCCTGCGCCGCGCGGAGGCCGACGACTACCGCCTGTCGTCCCTGATACAGGCGGTCGTTGCCAGCGATCCCTTCCAGATGAGGAGAGCATCGTCATGATCCTGACCAAGAAGGCGCTCCCGCGCCGGACCTTCCTGCGCGGCATGGGCGCGGCGATCGCCTTGCCCCTGCTCGATGCGATGGTGCCGTCGATGACCGCCTGGGCCAAGACGGCGGCAAAACCGGTACGACGACTGGGCTTCGTCTACATCCCGATGGGCTCCGACATCACGCGCTGGCGTCCGGCCGGCGGCAGCGGGGCCCTCGGCGAACTGTCGCCGTCGCTCAGTCCGCTGGAGGGCTTCAGGAAGCAGATCTCGGTGATCAGCAACCTGGAACTGAAGAACGCCTATCCGGGGACGCACGCCACCTCGAACGCGGCGTTTCTCTCCGCGGCGAAGGCGAAGTGGACGGAGAGCACGGACTACTACCTCGGCACGACGGTCGATCAGATCGCGGCGCAGCAGATCGGCCAGGAGACGCAGTTGCCTTCGCTCGAACTGGCGATGGACCTGATGGACATGGTCGGCCAGTGCGACAACGGCTACGCCTGCGTGTACCAGAACAACCTCTCCTGGTCGTCGCCGACGACGCCGCTGCCGGCCGAGGCCCATCCGCGGATCGTGTTCGAGCGGCTGTTCGGCGAGGGCGGCACGCCGGACGAGCGGCGCGAGGGGCTCCGGCGCAAGGCCAGTCTGCTCGACTGGGTCCACGAGGACATCACCCGGCTCCAGGGCATGCTGGGCCCCGGCGACCGGGTCAAGGTCAGCGAGTATCTCGACTCGGTGCGCGAAGTCGAGCGTCGCATCCAGAAGGCGGAAGCCCAGTCCGACGAAGGCGCGCTTCCCGATGTCGACCGCCCGGCCGGCGTGCCCGCCGCCTACGCCGACCACGCCCGGCTGATGTTCGATCTCCAGGTGCTGGCGCTGCAGGCCGACGTGACCCGGGTCATCACCTTCCAGCTCGCCCGCGAGTCGAGCAACCGGACCTACCCCGAGATCGGCGTGCCGGATCCGCACCATCCGACGTCCCACCACGGCAACGATCCCGAGAAGGTGGCGAAGCTGGCGAAGATCAACCAGTTCCACGTCTCGCTGTTCTCCTACTTCCTGGAGAAGCTCGCGGCGGTGCCGGAGGGCGACGGCAACCTGCTCGACAACTCGCTCTACCTCTACGGCAGCGGCATGGGCAACCCGAACGTCCACGACCACGTGAACCTGCCGATCGTCGTCGCCGGCGGCGGGGGAGGAACCGTCCGCGGCGGCCAGCACATCGTCTACGACGAGCCGGCGCCGATGGCCAACCTCCACCTGACGCTGCTCGACAGCGTCGGCGTGCGACTCGACTCCTTCGCGGACAGCACCGGCCGGATCGACACCCTGGCCGAGCCGGTCCACCTGGCGGGCTGAGGGACGGTGGTGAGTTGAGTAGCTCCAAGCCACGTTCCACTACTGGGTGCGCCGGTCAGTGCGCCGCTTGGTGCGCCGGCCTTCTGGCCGGCATCCGGCCGATAGGCCGGAATCTGCTCTGGATCACCGTTCTGACGTTGTCCCTGGCCGCCCCGGTCGCCGCCACCACCAACGCGCCCCTAGCCGACGCCGCCGAACACCTCGACACCGCGACCATCGAGCGCCTTCTCGCGGCGTCTCCCGGCGCCAACGAGATCAACGCCGCCCAGGTCGACGGGATGACGGCCCTTCACTGGGCCGTTTACCACGACCGCGCCAACCTCGTGCGCCGCCTGCTCGACGCCGGCGCCGATGCCTCCGCCGCGAACCGCTACGGCGTCATCCCGCTGTCCCTGGCCAGCGCCAACGGCAACTTCGAGATCGTCGAAGCGCTCCTCGCTGCGGGAGCCGACCCCAACGCGGTGCTCGCGGGCGGCGAGACGGTGTTCATGACCGCGGCGCGGACCGGCCGGATCGAGGTCGTCGAAGCGCTCTACGAGGCCGGTGCCGACGTCCACTTCCGCGAACCGAAACGGGGCCAAACGGCGCTCATGTGGGCGGCCGCCGAGGGCAACCTGGAGGTCGTCGAACTGCTGCTCGAGGTCGGCGCGGACCCCAACGCGACCCTGGACTCCGGCTTCACGCCGCTCCTGTTCGCGGTCCGCGAAGGACGAATCGGCGTGATGGAGGCGCTGATCCGGGCGGGTGTCGACGTGAACGCGCCGACGCCAGGCAAGGCGGTGAAGCGGGATCGACCGCTGCCGGGTGGCCGCTCCGTCCGCCCCGGATCGACGCCGCTGCTGGTCGCGGTGACGAACGGCCACTTCGAACTCGCGGCGCGGCTGCTCGATGCGGGCGCCGATCCGAACGCGGCCCACTCCGGGTACACGGCGCTCCACATGCTGGCCCGGGTGCGCAAACCGGGCGCCGGCGACAACAACCCGCGGCCGGACGGTTCGGGATCGATGGACGGCCTGGACTTCGTTCGCGACATGGTCGGACACGGCGCTGATCTCGAGGCCCGGATGAGGGTGAGGGCTCGCCTGAACAACACGAGCTACAACGAACTGGGGGCGACACCGTTCGTGCTCGCGGCGCTCGTCGCTGACGCCGACCTGATGCGAACGTTTGCCGACCTCGGCGCCGATCCGCTGACCCGAACCGACGACGGCTCGACGGCGTTGATGGCCGCCGCCGGTCTTGGCACGCGGTCGCCCGGTGAGGACGCCGGCACTGAGGAAGAGGTGCTCGAGGCCGTGCAGCTCGCACTCGATCTCGGTGCCGACATCAACGCGGTCAACGACAACGGCGAAACGCCAATGCACGGCGCCGCCTACAAGAACCTGCCGCGCGTCGTCCACCTCCTGGCCGACAGCGGCGCCGACATCGAGGTCTGGAACCAGCGGAACAAGTACGGCTGGACCCCGCTGACGATCGCGCGCGGCTATCGCTTCGGCAACTTCAAACCGTCACCCGTCACCGTCGCCGCCATCGAGACGATCATGCTTGGCGAAGGGCTGCGGCCGCCGACCGAAGAGGAAGAGGACGCCAAGGCGGTCGACATCTACGCCAAGCCGGCGCCGAAACCGCCGGAGCCCGAGGCCAAGAAAGACGAAACGAAGAAGCTTCCGGCGAACTGAACGGTCTCGGATGCAACTAGCTACCCACTGGGTGCGCCGGCGTCCCCGCCGGCTTCTGGGGAATGCGCGCCGCGAAGCGGCGACCACAAGGCGACTGATGGCGTTCTCGCTTGCCTCCGCTACGGTCCTGGCCGCCGCGTCGATCCTCCCGGCCCAGGAGCCTCCGCGGCCGGTTCGCAACGACATCGCCCGCGCCGGCGAGGAGTTCCTCGTCCTTCGCCACCAGAAGCTCCAGAAGGGGACCCACGAGCGCTTCTTCGAGCTGAGCCGCGACGGCGTCTGGCCGATCTTCGAGAAGATCGGCAGCCGGGTCGTGGGGCAGTGGCAGGTAGTCCATCCGGACGGCGGCGGCAGCGCCGACTTCGACGAGGGCTACCGCCTTGCCCGCTACCGCAGCTACAACCACTGGGCCGCCACCCGGGCCGCGGACCGGCTGGGCGGTAACGGCGAGGACTGGCAGGCCTTCCGCGAGGCCCTTGCCGCCAGACGCGAGTTGGAGCTGGGGTCGGACGGTCCGATCTATCTCGCAGGGGACATGGCGCCCGGCGGGCCGTACTACATGCCCGGTCTCGACGAGGAGTACGAGATTGCCAAGCCCGAAGGTGAGGCGGATGCCCGCGCCGAACTCCCGGTGCGGAGCGCCCGAGCCCGTCGGGGCGAGGAGATCATCACGCTGCGCTACTTCCGCATCCGCAAGGGGACCTTCGAGGAGTTCAGCCGGCTGAGCCGCGAAGGCGTCTGGCCGTACTTCGAGAAGAACGGCGCGCGGATCGTCGGGCAGTGGCGCCGGGTGTATCCGGCGCCCGAGGAGCTCGATCGCAGGGGAGCCGAAGTCGGTGCAACCGAAAGCACCGACTTCGACGAGGTCTACATGATGGCTCGCTACGCCAGCTACGAGCACTGGCAGGCGACGCGACCTGCCGTCATGGCGCGTCTGGGCGGCAACGGCCCGGACTACGAGGCATGCGTCGAGGCGCTGGAGCGCCGGCGCGACCTCACGCTCGACACCTCGGTGCGCTTCCTGCGCGGGTACTTCTACGGCAGTCCGCCGGTCTACCTTCCGGCTCTTGACGAAACGTACCGCCGCGTCCGGTAGCGGGGCGAATCCGAGTCGAGAGCAAGAATCGAGGTGCAATGCTGCGCCGGTCATACGAGGATTCTCCCTATGGCACGTAGCCGCCCGAACGAACGCCCTCTCGCTGAACGGCATGCGGAGGTCGTGGCAGCGGCCTGCCGCGCGATCGAGGCGGCGGTGGAGCCCCCGGACCTCGACGCGTTGGCGCAGGCGGCGGGCATGAGCCGGTTCCATTTCCACCGGGTCTTCAAGAGAGTCACGGGCGTCACGCCGCGGGCATACGTCGCCGGCCATCGGGGCGATCGGGTCCGCGAGGCGCTGCGGACTTCCCGAACCGTGACCGACGCGATCTACGACGCCGGCTTCAGCTCGAGCGGCCGTTTCTACGCGGCGTCGTCCGACCTGCTGGGCATGACGCCCTCGACGTTCCGCCGCGGCGGCGGCGGAGAGACGATCCGTTTCGCGGTGGGCGAGTGCTCCCTGGGCTCAATTCTCGTCGCGGCGACCGAGAAAGGAATCTGCACGATCCTGCTCGGCGACGAGCCTGGCGGGCTGGTGCGTGAGCTGGAGGACCGTTTCCCGAAAGCGCAACTTGCCGGGGCCGAGCCGGAGTTCGAGTCGTTCGTGGCGCGGGTCGTCGGCCTGGTCGAAGCGCCGGCCCTCGGCCACGACCTGCCGCTCGACATCCGCGGCACGGCCTTCCAGCAGCGAGTCTGGCAAGCGCTCCGGGAGCTTCCGGCCGGCGAAACCGCCAGCTATGGCCGGGTCGCCGCCGCGATCGGATCGCCAAAGGCCTCCCGGGCGGTCGCGAGTGCATGCGCCGCCAACCCGCTTGCCGTGGCGATTCCCTGCCACCGGGTGGTTCGCAGCGACGGCGCGGTCGGCGGCTATCGCTGGGGAGTGGAGCGGAAGCAGGCTTTGCTTGCCCGCGAGGCCTCATCTCGATCGCCGGGGAAGACCGGGCGCTAGAGTCCGTCGCCGGACCTGCTCGTGCGCCGAATCAGATCGACTCTCGTCATCCTGCCGCTCCTGCTTGCCGTGACGGCAGCAGCGGCCACGGCCGCGGACCGGCCGAACGTGATCTTCATCCTGGCGGACGACCTGGGATACGGAGACCTCGGATCGTACGGGCAGCAGGTGATCCGGACACCGAGCCTGGACCGGATGGCCGCCGAGGGGATGCGCTTCACGCACTTCTACGCGGGAGCCACGGTCTGCGCGCCGTCGCGCAGCGTCCTGATGACCGGTCAGCACACGGGCCACACCCATGTCCGCGGCAACGCCAGGGGAACCGCTCAGTCGCTTCGCGACGAGGACGTCACCGTTGCGGAGGTTCTGAAGTCGGCCGGATACGCGACCGGCCTGTTCGGCAAGTGGGGCCTTGGCGAGGTCGACATGGAAGGGCATCCCCTCAGCCAGGGGTTCGACGCGTTCTTCGGCTACCTCAACCAGGTTCACGCCCACAACTACTATCCCGAGTTCCTGTGGCGGGATCTGGAGAAGGTGCCGCTCCGGAACAGGGTCGAGAGGACGCCGCGCCCTTATGGCGGCTTCGAGGGCGGCTGGGCGACGGAGCGGTACGAGTACTCCCACGACCTGATCATGCGCGAGGCGCTGGCATGGGTGGAGGAGCAGAAGGATGCACCCTTCTTCCTCTACCTCGCCCTGACGATTCCGCACGCCAACAACGAGGCCACGCGGGCCGTCGGCGACGGGGCGGAAGTGCCGGAGTACGGCGTCTACGAGGCAGAGGACTGGCCGAACCCCGACAAGGGCCAGGCGGCGATGATCACCCGCATGGACCGGGATGTGGGCACGCTGCTCAGGCGGCTCGCGGAACTGGGGATCGAGGAGAAGACGCTCGTCATGTTCTCGTCGGACAACGGACCGCACAACGAGTCGAACCACGACCTGCTCCGGTTCAACCCGTCCGGCAATCTTCGCGGCATCAAGCGGGACCTCTACGACGGCGGCATCCGCGCACCCTTCCTGGCCTGGTGGCCGGGCACGATCGAGCCGGGGCAGGTATCGGACCACGTCGGCTACTTCGGCGACCTGATGGCCACGGTCGCTGGCCTCGTGGACGTCGAGGCGCCGTCAAGGATCGACTCGATCAGTTTCCTGCCGACGCTCCACGGCCGCTCCGCTCAGCAGCCAGCGCACCGGTATCTCTACTGGGAGTTCTACGAAGCCGGATCGTCCCAGGCGGTGCGACTGAGGCAGTGGAAGGGCGTCCGCAAGCCGATGCGGACCGGCCGCCTCGAGCTCTACGACGTCCTGCGGGACGAGGGCGAACGGTACGACGTGGCCCGGAACCACCCGGATGTGGTCAATGAGATCGAGGGGATCATGGAAGAGGCCCACGTGCCTCATCCGAACTGGCAGCCGCCGTCGAACCGCTAGGCGATGACAGCCGACGGTGTCCGGGAGCGGCGATGCAGGTGCTAGTTTCCGTGGACCGATGAAGTGCACCCGAACCGTCGCCGCCTGCCTCCTCCTGGCGGCGCCCGTCGCGCTGGACGCTCAGGAGAGGAAGCCCGTGGACATCTCGACACTCGGACCGCAAGTGGGGGAGCGGGTCCCCGACTTCGCTCTTCCCGACCAGCACGGACGGATCCGGACGCTCGATTCGATCATGGGCGAGAAGGGGGCGATGATCCTCTTCCACCGCTCTGCCGACTGGTGACCGTACTGCAAGGCGCAGCTCGTGGAGCTGCAGGAACGCTTCGAGGAGTTGCAGGCAGAAGGGCTCGGCGCCGCGGCCATCAGTTACGACTCGGAGGAGGTGCTGGCCGCCTTCGCGGAGCGCCACGGCATTCAGGACGTGGCGTTGCTGTCCGATGACGATTCCGCGGCGATTCGTGCTTTCGGCATCTACAACCATGTCGCCGAGGAGGGGCTTGGACCAAACGCCGAAGACCCGGAGGTGAAGGCCGACGTGCTCCGGTACGTCGCGGTTTTCGGGGCCTTGCCGATCGCCGTCGGCACGCCGTTTCCCGGGACGTTCGTCGTCGACCGGCAGGGGCGGGTGACGGCGCGCTTCTTCGAGGAGTTCTACCGCGAGCGGAACACCGCCGCGAACATCATGCTGAAGCTCGGCACGCCGATCTCCGGTATCGCCGGCTCCAGCGGCGAGACGGCTCATCTCGAGATCAGCGCTTCGCAGAGCGATCCGGCCATCACGGTCGGCAGCCGCTTCCACCTGGCGCTCGACATCACGCCCAAGCCCGGCATGCACGTCTACGCGCCGGGGGCCGACGGCGCCGGGTACAGGGTTGTCGGCTTGACGCTGGATGTGCCCAGCTTCCTGCGGCTTCTGCCGACCGAGTACCCAGGGTCGGAGATCTACTATTTCGAGCCGCTCGACGAGCGGGTGCCCGTTTACCAGGAGCCGTTCCGGCTGGTGCAGGAAGTCGTGGTCGAGGGCGACCGCGAGTCCTCGGCGAAACTCGCCGAGATCGACGCGTTGACCCTCACCGGGCGCCTGGACTACCAGGCATGCGACGACAGGATCTGCTACGACCCGGCATCCGTGCCGCTGACCTGGACGCTGACCGTCTCGCCACTCGACCGGCAGCGGGCCCTCGCGGCTCGTCAGTAGAGTCCCGGTGGCGCTATGTTGTTAGAGTAGTTGGCCTTAGAGGCGGGCGAGTTGACTGGGAGGTCGGCCCTGGCGCCCTGACCGCCGGTGCGTGTCATTCCGAAGAGGAACGCTGGCCCATGATCTCGAAGCCGGATCGACCTCCCCTGAGTTCGAACGATGAACTGCCGCCCTTCCCTGAAGGCTGGTACTTCGTAGCCAGCCGCGACTCGATTCAGCGCGAGAAGCTGATCGAGAAGACCTGGATGGGGGAAGAGATCGTCGCCTGGTGCGACGAGCAGGGCCGGATCTGCGTGGCGGATGCCTTCTGCCCGCATCTGGGGTCCCACATGGGGCCGACCGTGGGCGGCGTGGTGCGCGACGGCTGTCTCGTCTGTCCGTTCCACGGGTTCACGTTCGATTCGACCGGCCGGTGCGTTGCCACTCCGCACGCGCCGGCGCCGAGCGCCGCGAAGCTGAAGGTGTACGAAACCAGAGAGGTTCTTGGGATGGTCTTCGCCTGGTGGGGCTATGCGGGCAGGCCGGCGCACTGGCATCTCCCCGAAGACCCGCCTACCGGACCGAAGTGGAGCGACCTGCGGTCCTGCGTCCTGCGCTTCCGCGGTCATCCCCAGGAAACGACGGAGAACTCCGTCGACATCGAACATCTTGGCTACACCCACGGCTACAGCGATGTGCGCCCAGTCGGCTCGACGTTGGTTCAGGGCGCCTACCTGAGGAGTTGCTTCGACTTCAATGCGGTGCGGAGAATCGCGGGCCTCGTGGATGTGTTCTCGGACGTCTCGGCGGTGACCCATGTCTACGGGCTGGGTTACTCCTTCGTCGAGTTCCACGAGAAGACGATCGGCATGAAGTCGAGACTGTGGGTGCTCGCTACCCCCGTCGACGGCACGGTCGTGGATTTGACCCTGGTGAGCCAGGTACGGGAGATCCGGAAGCCGGGGCGGTTCTTCGTGGGTTTCGGGTTCCTGCCCGTGAGCTTTCGCCACCGGCTGTTGAATCGCATCGTCCTGCGCGAGGAGAGGCGCTTCGTCCTTCAGGATGTCGTGATCTGGGAGAGGAAGCGGTACCAGGCTCCGCCGCGGCTAAGCCGGGCCGACGGTCCCGTCGGCAAGTACCGCCAGTACTCCCGGCAGTTCTATCCGGACCTCGAATCCGAACGGAGGCCGGTCCTGAGCGTCGTCTGAGGCGACCAGCGAGCCTTCGGAGTCAGGCCCTCGCCTTCCGGAACCTCCAGCCATGGAGGATCCGCCCGTAGTGGTTGAAGGCCCGGCGGGCGCCTGGATCGTCGAACGGATAGTCCGCTCCGAGTTGCCTGGCCGCCGCCAGACCCGTGACGAAGCAGGTCTCCTGGCTGTTGACCAGGGTGTGCGCGCCGCAGTGCCACGCCCGTCTCCTGCCCTGAATGAACTGGAACAGGGGGACGAGGAGGGCGATGTGACGCACGTCGTGAACGACGTGCTGGAACCACTGCCGGTGAACGATCTTGCTCTCGTCGATCTTGCTGATCGGGTTGTAGGTCACCAGACAGGGCTTGTCCGACCCGTGGGCCCACGGCTGCTGGTTGTGCATGATGTAGGTGATCTCGTAGTTGTCCGGCCGGACCCCGTACTGCTCGATGTGGTTGCTCCGCGTCTCCAGCGGCCTGACCTCGTTGTCGGGAAGAACCGAGGAGTCGCTGTGCACGATCGTGTGATTGTGCAGCTCGCTCTCGTAGCGAATGGACGACAGGAGGTAGCGCTCCAGCATCGTCGGGCGGTCGAGCATCATCAGCGTCTGGTTCGCGTTGCAGGCGAAGATGACGTCGTCGAACGTCTCCCGGACACCGTCCTGGTCCTCGACGACAACGCCGTTCGACTGCCGGTACACCTTGCGCACCGGACGTCCGAGGCAGACCCGGTCCCGGAAGCCGGCCGACAGCGCCTCGTAGATCCGCCGGGTCCCCTGGTCCCAGGTCCTCATGGGCGTGGCGCGCTCGATGTCGAAGAACTCGAGATAGCGGGCGAACAGCGCGGCCGGCATGTCGAAGACGTTCGTCGCCATCAGGAAGTTGACGAACATCGGTTTCAGAACCTTGTACCGGAAGTCTCCGGACAGGCCGTGCAGGTTCAGCACCGTGCCCATGCTGATGTAGTTGTAAGGGTTGAGAGCGTTCAGCACTCTGGACCGCGCCCTGGTCAGAAAGGCGAACCGCTTGATTCTCTTCAGGATGCGCTGGAACTTCTCGATCTCGTCCTGAAGGTCCCGTCGTATGTCCGAGTCGAAGTCGTGGGCGTAGACGCCGTCACCGTACCGGACGCTGTAGCTGAAGCGGGTCTCGAGGAGGTCGATGCCGAACTGCTCGAGAAGCAGCACCACGTGGTCGTAGACCGAAGGAATGCACGCCGTGACGGAGATGTCGAACGGGATGGAGCTGCCGTCGTCCTGCGGCATGTCGGCGGTCACCGCGTTGCCGCCGAGCCGGTCCTGCGCCTCGTACAGGATGAAGTCGAAGCGGTCGGGACTCTGGCTCAGGGCCCAGGCGGCGCCGAGGCCGGACATGCCTCCGCCGACGATGGCAATGCGTCGCGCCGTTGCCGCCGGGCGAGACGAGCGCGTCAGGCGGGTACTTCCCGAAGTTGCTCGACGATCCGGAACTTCAGCTTCGCGCGAGGCTTCATGTTCGGGATGGGACTGAACTGAAGCCGGTAGTCCTTGGGAACGACTTCGAATCTGAAGTGGCGGGCGAGCATCAGGACGTTGACGGCCAGTTGCAACTCCGTCTGCCGGAAGCCGAGACACCTGTGGGTGCCCAGGCCGTAGGGCGCGTAACCGGGGCTGCGGTGCTCCGCCCGATCCGGCAGGTAGCGGTCGATGTCGAAGGAGTGAGGATCCGGGAAGACCTCCTCCATGTAGTGCGGCGCGGTCGAAGCGATGAAGAGCCTTGAACCGACCGGGATCTCGTAGCCCTCGATCACGCACGCGTTCATCACGTTCCGGATCGCCATGGGGACGACCGGGTACATCCTGAGCGTTTCCATGAGGAACCGGTGCGTGACGTCGATCGTGGAGGGGTTGATGGCCTGACCGTCCGGGTCGCCGTTCTCGAAGAGTGCGTCGGCTTCGGCGCGGATCTGCTCCCGCAGGTCCGGCTGCGTCGCCATGCCGTAGAGCGCGAAGCTGATCGCGTCGCCCACGTAGACGCTGGCAACCAGCGCCGCGGAGAGCTGGAAGCGCAACATGGTCTCCGGCACGAATTGCGGGTCGCTCGCGTGGAGCCCGAGCCAGTCGTCCGCCAGATCTCGCGGCTGGTCGATCCGCTGGGCCGGAGTATGTGAAGTCTGGATGCGTTCCAGGAGCCTGTCGACGGTCCTGGCCTTGCGCTTCATGCCGGGCGTCTTCATCATCATCTTGGGCAGGGCCCGCATGATGTGAACGGCCAGGGCGCGCTCCTTGTAGGAGACGAGGTCGTCGATGAGATCCTGCGAATCCACTCCGACGAAGAGGGGGGAGAGGTGTGCGTTGATCAGGAGACGGCACGACCGGGCCGGTATGAGATCACCAACCTCCCAGTTCGCAAGATACGTTCGGATGTAGCCGTAGAGTTGATCGAGTTGTCCGGCGAGCCTGCCGCGGGAGAATCCGGGCGACATGGCCTTGCGGAGTCGGAAATGATCCGCGCCGTCCAGGGAAGGCAGGACGCCGGACGCGCCGTAGATCTTCTCGAAGTCGTTGAAGTAGTCCTTCGTTCTCAGGTAGGTGCGCCCGCGCTTGTTGACCCACTGATTCACCTCGGTTCCGGCCAGGCAGATCATGCGCTCGCCGATGGGTGGGCGGAGCTCGAAGACAGGCCCGAACTCCTGGGCAAGACTGGCGAAGAGGGCGGGAACGTTGCCATTGCGGGCGTACGGGCTGCGCAGCAGCTTCCGGAATGGGATGCTCGGCATCTTCTTCGTCAGAGCGGAGTGCCGGCGGATCGGCTCCGCGATGTTCTGGGCGACCGCCTCGGCGATAGAACGCCCGATCAGGTCCATCCTGCAGACCAGCTCGATCCGTTCCTCGACCTCTTCGTCGATCTGGAAGATGAAGCGCAGAACGTCGCAGGCGTTGACGATGGAGAGAACGATGATGTCTCGCGGATCGGGGATTTCGTCGTTGAAGATGACGTCGGCGATCCGGTCCCGAATGAACTGGCTCACCGTGCCTTCTTCGGATTGGCCGTGCGCGTCCGCCTGCCAGCCGGTTCGCGGAAGCGTCCAGAAGTCGCCGTCGTGGTGCTGGAGGATGTTCCGCTCCACCAGGCGGTCGAGGGTGAGGTCGATAACGTCTTCGGCCTGTGGCGCGAGCCGTTCGATCCAGTAGCGGGCCGTCCGCTGGTCCGGCGCTTGGGCCAGCTCCCCCAGAATCGGATCGAGAGCCGGATCCCCGGTCTCCGTCGCGTCCACGAGATAGAGAGCTTCCGGGTCCGTGTCGATGCGCCCTTGCAGGGAGAGTTCGGCAAGGACCGCGCCGGCAACGGCGCAGTGCAAGTGCCAGCCGGGGACCTGATGAAAGTAGCCGTTCTCCTCGTTGAGGAGCATCAGGATCAACTCGTCCGTGAGAGTCAGCCCCTGGCTCGCCGAAGTTACGGGGGTGGGAGTCATGAGTGCATCTTACCGGGCCTTGATTCTCAGGTCCGAAGGGGTTTGCGGGCCAGGAAGCAATAGAGCGGCGTGAAGATGCCGGTTTTGCCGCCCGCGACGTAAGCCTCCGCGGTTCGATCAAGAAGTCGAACCACCTCCGCCGAGCCGTTCGGAAGGAGCCGCAGTACCTCGGCCAACTTCGACCCCGCGATGAACGCCTTGCGGCCCCAGGGAAGCCTGCGCACCATGTTCCCCAACGTCCCGTGGCGACTCTCCATGGGCTGATACCAGGGCGTGGAGGGTCCTTCCCGGACGTCCCAATCGCTCCCCTCGATGACCTGGAATCCCGCCCTTTCGAGAGCGTCATTCACTTCCCCGAACGTGGCGATATCGTGGAGCGCAATACCGCGCATGAGGTTCCGCTTGATGGTCCGGTGTCGGCCGTCCCGCGGGTCGAACCGGTCCGTCAGGCACATTTCCTGACCCCAGAACAGGGCGCCCGGCTTCAGCACGCGGAATATCTCCGCGAAAGCGCGTTGCTTGTTCTGCGCATGGCACGTTGACTCAATGGCGTAACCCCCGTCGAAGCTGTCGGCCTCGATGGCGCTCATGTCCGCGAAGCTGCACTTCCTCAAATCGGTCATGTGCTCTAGCTCCGCCTCGGCGTTCAACCTCTTAGCTTCCGCCAGTTGGATCTCATTGATGTTGATTCCCACGACCCTGACATCAGCTTCACGAACGACGCGGCGCATGGGGCCGCCGACTCCGCAACCGACATCGACCACCTTCATGCCCTGTTGCAGCTCCAACTGGGAGATCATGGCCCGCTGGTGCCGGACCTTGGACTCCTCTAGGCTTTCGTTAGGCGTGAGGGGCGCAAAGTGCAGGGATTCGCCCCAGCCAAACACCATGAAGCCGTTGCAAAGCTCGTAATAGTCTCTTACCGTTTCCGTGTGGTCGTAGGCGCCCGCGCCCGGAGCCTCCGATGCCGCGCGGTCAAGCCAGCCGTTGAAGCGCCGGACTCGATGCGCGACGCCCGGTCCCGCGTGCGCATCTTTCAGCGCTTTCGACAGTCTTCCCAGTCGCATTAGCGCGCGTTCATCGGTTATCGCGTTGCCGCAGCCGGCGCGCCCTGTCCGGCGCTCTCAAGCAAAGGACGCCGCGTCGGCGCGAAGCGCGGATGCAACGTGCATAGCGCCGGAACGACCATCATGAGGATGGCCGTAAGGAAGAGAATGCCGCAACCGAGAGATGCGGCAAACGGTATGAGGAATTGGGCCTGAATGGCGCGCTCCAGGATCAGCGGCGTGAAGCCCAGGAACGTGGTCAGGGAAGTGAGCATGATCGGACGAAAGCGCCCCTTGGCGCCTTCGATTATCGCGGTTCTCAGCGGGTTGCCTTCCCGGAGTTTCTGATCGATGAAGTCGATCATGACCAGGGAATCATTCACGACGACCCCGCTTAGACCGAAGATCCCCATGAAGGACACGGCGCTCAGGGCTACTCCCAGGATCCAGTGGCCCAGGATCACGCCGATGAACCCGAAGGGGATCACGGCCATGATGATGAACGGCCTGGTGTATGAACGGAGGGGGATGGCGAGGAGCGCAAAAATCATGATCAGGGCGACCGCGAACCCGCGGTACAGGGCGTCGATGGACTCGAGTTGTTGCTGCTGTTCGCCCCCGAACGTGTAGGTCAGGTCCGGATGTTCCGCGGTCAGGTCCGCGAGGATCGAATTGGCCAGGATCTCGTTGGCTTCGTTGCCGGAGATCACCGAGGCGTCCACGTCGGCGGTGACGGTGACGACGCGCTGGCCGTCCCTGCGCCGGAGGGCCGACGGCGAGACGCCCGCGCTCAGCGAGGCCACACTCATGATCGGGACCTCGTCTCCGCTCGGCGTACGGAGCAGGTAGCCCTCGAGATCGGTGAGCGAACTTCGCTGTTCCGTGGGCAGCCGGACAAGAACTCGTACCTCTTCCCGGCCGCGCTGCACCCGGACGGCCTCCGCGCCGAAGAACGCGGCTCTCGCCTGTTCGGCCAACTCTTGCACGGTGAGACCGAGGGTCCGCGCTTCGGGCCGCAACTCCAGCCGAACTTCCGGGACGCCCGGGGCGTGATCCGACCGTATGTCGTAGACGCCTGCCACGCCGCGGAGTCCGTCGACCACCGAGTCGGCGATGCGGGCGAGGCGCTCCGGGTCCGGATGGGACAGTACGGCCTCGACCGGGTTCCCCAGGGTGAAGATCTCGCCGCTGAAGGTGATACCGCGCACGTGGGGCAGCACACCCACCTCCTCCCGCCACGCCTGCACGACTTCGCCGGTGGAGATCCGTCTCTGCTGCGCGCTGAGGAGTTTGAACTCGATGGTGGCGATGTTGGCCTGTGGATTGACGGTGGGCTGCGGGTTGAGTCCGCCCTCGGTTCTCGATCCCAGTCCGACGGTCACCGTGACGCCAGTCAGCAGCGGTGGCGCGTCCCCAGGCCGGCCACGAGAGAGTCGTTCGATGGCCCGGCGGCCTGCGGCCTCCAGCTCCCGCGCCACCTCGTACGTTCTCGGAGCGGTGGTCCCATCGGGCATCTCCAACCCGACCGTCGCGAAATCACCCTCCACGTCGTCGGCCAGCGTGGTGGGGACGATTCCCGCGGGCACCAGGGAGATGCTCAGCACGAGCATCCCAACGGCCCCCGACATCGTCACCCCGGGCCGGGCCGTGGCGAACCGCAGGGCCCGGTCCAGGGGCCCCTGCACGAACCGCTGCAACTGGGCGTCGACACGACTCTGGAGTTGCGAGAAGAAGCGGTCGAAGGCATTGCCCGGCACCCACTCCGGACCGGGCAGGTGGGACAGGTGGTTAGGCAGGACGAACAGCGATTCCACCAGCGAAATCAGCAGCATGGCGATGATGATGATCGGCAGGGCCCGCCATACGTCACCGACGCCCCCCGGGATGAACAGCAACGGGACGAAGGCCACCGCCGAAGTCAGGACCGCGAACGTCAACGGCGCCTTGATCCGCCGGACCCCGCGGATGGCCGCCGCCACCCCGGGGGTTCCCCGATTACGCTCGTATTGAATGTGCTCGGCCACCACGATGGCGTCGTCAACGACGATCCCGATGGCGAGGACGAAGGAGAAGAGGCTGATCGTATTGATCGCCACGTCGAGCGCCATCATGACGGCGAGGGCGCCTACACCCGAAACGACGAGGCCCACGGCAACCCACAGGGCAAGCCGAACCTGGAGGAACAGGCTAAGTGCGACGATCACCAGCAACAAACCCAGAATTCCGTTCTTCAGAAGAAGATCGGCGCGTTCCTCGTAGGCTTGGGATTCGTCGTTCCACAGGGTGATGCCCACACCTTCCGGCAAAGCCGGGATCACCTCGTTCGTCAAGTGCTCGCGGACCGTCGTGGCCACATCCATCACCTGCTCGCCATCGGCCCGATAGACCTCCACGAAGGCGGCGGGCCGGTTCTGGTAGCGGACGATCAGGTCTGTCTCCTGGAACCCGTCGCGGACCTCGGCGATGTCGCCGAGGCGCACGAGCGTGCCGTCGCGGCCGCTCAGAAGGACGATCTCCTCGAAGTCCTGCTGGTTGTAGTTTTGCCCGAGGGTCCGCACTCGAACCTGGGATTCCCGGGTATTGATGCTGCCGGCCGACAAGTCGAGCGAACTGCGGCGGATCGCGCCGGCAACGTCGGTCAGCGTGAGTCCCAGGGCACTCAGCCGGTGAAGCGGCACCTCGATCGAGATCTCGTAGTCCCGGACCCCGCTGACCTCGACCTGGGAGACGGAGGGCAGGGTCGTAAGGTCGTCCTCAACCCGATGCGCCAGTTCCTTCAGCGAGCGCTCGGAGACGTCGCCGTGGACGATGAGCCGAATCGTGCTGAAGCGGTTGTCCATCTCCCGGAAAGTGGGGCGTTCGGCGCCGGCTGGGAAGGAATGGATCCGATTGACGGCGGATTCCATATCGTCCAGGGCCCGATTCATGTCCGTACCGGAGTCCATCTGGACCCGCACCGAGGCGATGCCCGGAGCCGCCAGGGACTTGACCGCCTTCACGTCATCGAGCCCGCTGACCTGGTCCTCGATCTTGACGACGATCGACTCCTCGATCTCCTCCGGCGTGGCGCCGGGATAGGCCATCGAGATTTCGACGTGGTAGAAGGGGGTGATAGGCCAGGCTTCCCGCTCGAGGCCGGTCAGGGACACGAGTCCGGCCGCAACGATGCCCATCATCAGGAGATTGGCCGCGATGCCATTGCTCGCCATGTAGGCGAGGGGGCCGCGCCGTTCGCCGTGGCTGCCGTCGTTGGAAGTCACTGTGTTCGGTTACCTTACCGCGACGGTGGCGGCTCAGCCGGCGCTAACCGAGCGCGGCGGTCCAGAACGTCATCATGTCCTCGTGGAACGCGCGCGCCTGGTCGCCGGCGGTGCCGATTCGGGCGCCCCTGCGTCCGTAGGGCGACTTGACCTGGTAGATCATCGCGTCGCGTTCGGTGAAGCCCGGGTCGGCCTTGCCGGTTACCGGGTGCACCAGGGTGCCGTCCTCGCGGATGTAGATCGTCGGAGCCCCTGGGCTTACGGAAGCGTCGGGGACCGTTTCCACCGGCGTGTCGCGGTCGAAGCTGTGGTGCGTGTCGGGGAAGAGCCGGAAGCTGGCGTCGCATCCGCAGAGGGTCATCGCGTGCATGTGGGCCTGGACCTGGAGCGGCAGGCACCACTCGTCCAGGTCGCCGATGACGGACCGCACGACGGTGCGGCCGACGTCGGGCCGCAGGAACTGGAACCCCGACCACGGGTAGGCGGCGTAGACGGCGGCGAGTTGGGGCGCCCGTTCAGGGCCGACCAGGGGAGCGAGGCAGGCCGCGGACAGCACCGCCGATCCGCCACGGCTGTGACCCTGGGCGCCGATGCGCGCGGCGTCGATGTCGTCTCGCCGGACGAGGACCGCCACGGTCGCGAGCACGTCCCAGGCGCTGGCCGCGAACGAGTACTGCGCCTGGTTGGCGACGGTGGAGGTCACGCCGCGGGTGCCGAAGGGGTCGATCACGCAGCAGGCGATACCGGCTTCCGTCAGCAGGTCCGCCTTGGCGACGTGCGAGGGCGCGACGCCCAGGCTTCCCGGGACGACGATCACGACGGGCCACGGCCCCGTTCCGGGAGGCAGGAACAGGCTGCCGAGGATCTCCGTGGCCGGCATGGCGTCCGGCTCGGAGATCGCTTGGTGGAACCCCGTGGGGTCAGCGGTTGGTATTCGGATCGTTTCGCCGGCGATGCCGTTCGCGAGAACCACCGGCCCGTCCGTCAGGCTGACCGTCGCACTGCTGCTGCTTGCTGGCACTTGACCACCTCCCTCGCCACCCTGGCGGCTGAGGCCAGCGAGCTTACGTTCTCGCCTGGACGCGAGGCATCCCGGCGTCTTCTTGTGACGGCGTTGTAAGATCGCGCCACCCAACGGGAGACAGGCCACGCACCAGGGAAGACCAGCGCTGATCGCGTTGCTGGCGCTGCTGATCTCGGGCTTCGTCCCGGGCGGCGCCGGCGCCGGTGCATTCGAGGCCGAGGTTGCGCCGCTGTTCGAGGCGTCGTGCCTGACGTGCCATGTCGGCACGGAGACGACGCCGCTCGACCTGACCGCCCTCGGCCACGACCTGGCCGACCGGGAGACCTTCCGTCTGTGGGAGCGCATCTTCGATCGGGTCAGCGGCGGCGAGATGCCGCCGCCCGGCGCGCGCAGGCCCGCGCAGCGCATCGTCGACTCGGCACTTGGCTCCCTGAAGGGCGCGCTGCTGGAAGCGAACCGGGCGGAGCGGGCCGGCCAGCGGACGCCGCTCCGCCGCCTCACCAGGCTGGAGTACGAGTACACGATCCAGGACCTGCTGGGGATCGATCCCGACGTCGCCGCCAGCCTGGCCAACGACCTACCGGAGGAGACGGATACCGGCGGTTTCGATGTCGTGGCCGAGAACCAGGGCATCTCGCCGCTCCACGTCCGCAGCTACTTGACGGCCGCGGCGGGCGCGCTCGACGAGGCGCTCAGGACCGGTCCGCGGCCTGAGACGCGAACCGTCGAGATCGACTACTCGAAGTCGCCATATCTGACCGGGAACTCGGTCGGCGAGTACCTCGGCGCCGGCATCGTCAAGATGGTCGAGGACGCCGCGGTCATGTTCTTCGAGGGCGGCTCGACCTACACCTTCCACAGCATGACCGAGGGCTTCCTCGTCGACATGCCGGGCCGCTACCGGGTGACGATCGACGCGTACCCCTACCAGGCGACGTCGCCGATCACGCTGACCCTTTTCCACGGCAACCAGCAGGGAGTCGCGACCGCGGCGCTGAACAGCCTGATCGGCTCGTTCGACCTGGTGGAACCCGAGGGTCGGGTCGTCGAAGTCACCCCCTACCTCCGGCCGCGCGATCTGGTCGCTCCCTCTCTGGCCGACGCCTACCGGCCGCCGGACGACAAGGTGTCGTACTTCGCGGCGGACCGCAACGTCCGGGACTACCCATGGGAGGGCATCGCCTTCCGGACGATGACGATCGAGGGGCCGCTCTTCGACGACTGGCCACCGCGCAGCGTGCGGGAACTGCTCCCCGGGATCGAGTTCGACGACGCGGGCGAACCCGTGCTCACGAAGGATCCCTGGGATCACGTCGTTGACGTCGTGGAGGGCTTCGGGCCACGCGCCTTCCGGCGACCGCTCTCGGAGGGCGAACTCGAAACCTACGTGGGGTTGGCGAAACCCGCCCTCGAAGACGGCCTGCCGTTTCTCGAGGCGGTCCGCGAGCCGCTACGCGCCATGCTGATCGCTCCGGCGTTCGTCTACCACGTTGGGAGCCAGGGAGAGCTGGACGACTTCCAGGTGGCGACGCGGCTCTCCTACCTGCTCTGGCGTTCGATGCCGGACGGGGAGCTCTTCGATCTGGCGGCCGCCGGCCGCCTGTCGGAGGACGACGTACTGGCAAGCCAGGTCGACCGGATGCTCGACGATCCGAAGAGCGAACGCTTCATCGACGACTTCGCCGGCCAGGCGTTCCGGCTCTACGAGATGAACGCGACGACGCCCGACAAGGCGCTCTATCCCGAGTACGACA
The DNA here is from genome assembly GCA_026708285.1 of Acidobacteriota bacterium. Classification (GTDB taxonomy): domain Bacteria; phylum Acidobacteriota; class Thermoanaerobaculia; order Multivoradales; family Multivoraceae; genus Multivorans. Next base: position 24,232 of record JAPOVF010000060.1, on the reverse strand, counting down.
GCCGGCTGGGACAGGCGATGACCCGCGAGACGCAGCTCTTCCTGACCGAACTCCTCGCGGAAGACCTGAGCGTCGGCAACCTGATCGACTCCGACTTCACCTTCCTCAACCGCCGCCTCGCCGAGCATTACGGTTTCGAAGGCGTCACCGGCCAGCAGATGCGCAAGGTGGCCATCCCCGACGACAGTCCCCGCGGCGGCCTGCTGACCCAGGCGAGCATTCACAAGATCACCGCCAACGGCACGACGACGTCGCCGGTGCCGCGCGGCAACTTCGTGCTCGCGAGTCTGCTCGGTCAGCCGGCGCCCCCGCCTCCCGCGGGCATTGAGGGCCTGGAGCCGGACACCCGGGGCGCGACGACGATCCGCGAGCAGCTCGACAAGCACCGTACCGACACGGTTTGCAACAGTTGCCACCGCAACATCGACCCGCCGGGCTTCGCGCTCGAGTCCTTCGACCCGATCGGCGGCTTCCGCGAGGCGTACCGCATACCGGGCGAGGAGGGTGCCGGCGGCTATCGCAAGGGACTCCCGGTGGACGTCACCGGCGTCACCCCGCAGGGACAGGTCTTCGTGGGCATCGAGGAGTACAAGAAGCTGCTCTACGGCAACGAGCTCGATCAGGTGGCGCGCCACATCGCCTCCCAGTTGATCGCCTTCGCCACCGGCGCACCGGTCGAGTTCGCGGACCGTGACGCGGTGGAGGACATCCTCAGCGAGCTCGCCGACGACGGTTATCCCTTGCGGAGCATGATCCGGGAGGTCGTCAAGAGCGATCTCTTCGCCAACCTGTAGGTACCCGACATGGTCAGATCCATCGACAGACGCACCTTCCTTCGCGCTTCGGGCGTGGCGCTGGCCTTGCCGATGCTCGAGACGATGCAGCCGTCGCTGCTTCGGGCCGCGACCGGCGAGGCGCCGAGGCGGATGGTCAACATCTGCAACACGCTGGGGATCTACCCGGAAGCGTGGCTGCCGAAGCAAACGGGCGCCGCTTACGAGACGACCGAGTACCTGCGGATCATCGACAGGCACCGTGAGCACTACTCGCTTTTCTCGAACTTCTCTCACGAGGACCAGACCGGCCGCCAGCCCCACAACTCGGAAGTCACGTTCCTCACGGCGGCCCGCGGCCCCGGGCGGGACGGCTTCAAGAACACGATCTCGATCGACCAGGCGGCGGCCAACCACCTCGGCTACGTGACGCGTTTCCCGTCCGTCACCCTGGGGACCGCGAGCGGGCAGAGCCAGTCCTACACGGCGAACGGCGTGATGATTCCGGCGGAGATCAGCCCGGCCAGGCTGTTCAAGAAGATGTTCCTCGCCGGCGAGCCGGAGGAGGTCGAGCGCGAGTCGCGCAATCTGGCGAGCGGCGGCAGCATTCTCGATCGCGTCAAGGCCGAGGCCTCGGCGCTCCGCCGGCGCGTCAGTTCAGCCGACCAGGTGCGGCTCGACGCCTACTACGCCGCGGTGCGCACGGCGGAGCAGGAACTGAACGAGGCCGGCGCCTGGCTCAAGCGGCCGAAGCCGGTGGTCGCCCTTGACCAGCCCACGGACATCCCGGACAAGGCGGACCTGATCGGCCGCATCCGGCTGCTCTTCAACATGGTTCCCCTGATCCTGGAGACGGACTCGTCTCGCGTGATCAGCATCATGATCCAGGATCACGGCGTCGCGCCTCAGGTCCAGGGTGTTTCCGGTTCCCATCACAACCTGTCTCACCACGGTCAGGACGAAGCGAAGATCGACCAGCTCAAGAAGATCGAGGCCCAGATCATCGGTCAGTTGGACGTTCTGCTGACGGAGCTCCGGGAACGCGGCGACAGCCACGGCCCACTGCTCGATTCGACCACCGTCCTGTTCGGCTCCAATCTCGGCAACGCGAACTCGCACGAGCCGAAGCACCTGCCGATCCTGGTCGCCGGCGGTGGCCTCAGCCACGGCAAGCACCATCGGCATGAGGGCGAACACGACGCGCCGCTCAGCAACCTGTTCGTGACCCTGCTGCAGGCGATGGGCGTGGAGACGGACCGGTTCGGCCAGAGCACCGGCTCGCTGACCTGGTCGTAGCGCAGGCACACTCTGCCGGGCGGGTCGATTGGAGCAGCAGCAGGCGCTTCGTGGCGTCCGCGTCCTTGAACTGGCCGACGGCGTCGCCGCGGCCTGTTGTGCGCGGCAGTTCGCACTCTGGGGCGCCGACGTCGTCGTGCTGGAGCGCGAAGGCGGCTCGCGGTTGCGACGGATGGGCCCACACGGCGGGGAAGGGACCGACCGGGAGTCGCTTCTCTGGCAGTTCGTCGCCGCGAACAAACGGGCGATGGCGCTGTCCTCCGCGTGTCCCGACGAGGATGCACTACTCGACCTGCTGCGGCGCGCCGATGTCCTCGTAACCGATTGGGCCGACGCCGACCTGGAGCGCTGGGGCCTTACGCTGGATGGTCTCCGAGCACGGCTGCCGGGACTGGTTCTTGTGTCGGTTTCGCCGTTCGGCCTGGACGGACCGTACGCCCGCCTTGCCGGGTCGGAGCTGATTGTTCAGGCGCTGTCGGGCTACGCCTTCCTCAACGGCGACAAGGGGCGCGCCCCGCTGAAGGCACCCGGTCACGTTCTGGGCTACGCCTGCGGCGTCAGCGCCTTCGTCGCCGCGCTCGCGGCGCTCGTCTCGCGACTCGAGAGGGGGCGAGGCCGGTTCATCGAGGTTTCCGCGTTCGACGTGATCGCGGGCATCCTGCCGCTGCTGCCGATCGAGTACGGCGGTGCGCCTCCCCAACGGGAGGGCGGTTCGACGACCGGTGTGCGGGCGCATCGCTGCCGTGACGGCTGGGTGACCTTCATGCCTCCGCTCGAGGAACAGGTCGGAGACTACGGCGCGGTACTCGGTGTCGAGGACGATGAGTGGCCTCCGATCGAGGACGGTGAGGAACCGCCCGCATGGCGCCGCAGGCTGATCCCGTTGCTGGCCGGTAAGGTGCGGGACAAGTCGGCGGACGAGGTGTTTCACGGCCTGCTGAGGCGGCGCGTCGTCTGCGGCAAGGTGCTGTCGCCGGCCGATCTGCTGACGGACGAGCATCTCGCCGCCCGGGGTTTCTTCCGCACGCTCCGCCATCCGCGGCTCGGCGAGCTGCCGTTCGCGGGGCCCGCGGCGACTTTGGGCCGCACAGGTCCCGCTCCACCGGCCCCTGCCCCCGGCGCACGGGAGCAGATCGACCCGGTGCAGCTCGATTGGAGCCCGGCCGGGAGGACCATCGCGGACTCCGGGGAGGTCGAATCCCTGCCGCTCGAGGGCGTGGAGATCGTCGACATGACCCAGGCGTGGATCGGCCCCTACGCCGCCATGCTGCTGGCCGATCTCGGCGCCGACGTGATCAAGGTCGAATCGCACCAGCGGCCCGACGTCTGGCGTCGATGGCTCGCCAATCCGAAGCCGGCGGGGAACGTTCTGGGCGGCCACATCAACACGAGCCCCTACTACAACAGCGTCAATCGCAACAGGCGGTCCCTCTGTCTGGATCTCAAGACCGGGGAGGGCCGGGACCTGCTCAGGCGCCTGATCGCCGACGCCGATGTCCTGATGGAGAACTTCACGCCCCGGGTCATGGAACGGTTCGGTTTCGACTGGCCGGCCGTGGAGAAGCTGAATCCGAGCCTGGTGATGACCTCCTGGTCGGGCTTCGGCAAGACCGGGCCCCTCAGCGACTACAAGGCGAACGGGACCTCGATCGAGGCGCTTGCCGGCTGGGACTGGCTGCACCGGTATCCCGGCGGGGAGCCGATGGTGATGGGCTTCTACCAGGCCGACGCGATCACGGGGCTCCAGATGGCGGCGACGACGCTCGTCGCTCTCTTCCACAGCCGGCGCACCGGTGAGGGGCAGTCGATCGACGGCAGCATGGTGGAGGCGGCAGCCGGCTACCTGGGCGAGGCGCTCCTCGACGCTGCGCTCGGCGGCGAGCAGACCCCGACGGGCAACGGCGACTTGGATCTCGCTCCGCACGGTGTCTATCCGTGCGTCGGGGACGATCGCTGGATCGCCGTGGCTGTCGGGTCCGATGAGATGTGGCGTCGGCTCGTGGCGATCTCAGGTCACGAGAACCTTGCGGATCCGACTTTCGACCGGCACAGCGACCGGATCGCCGACGCGGAGAACCTCGACAAGACGCTGGCCGCGTGGACGCGCACCCAGGAAGCCGAGGATCTGATGGAGCGTCTCCAGGCCGTTGGCATCGCCGCCGCCGTCGTGCGATCCACCGCCGAAGTCGTGGCCTGCCCCCATCTCGGGGAGAGGGCCTGGTTTCGCCGGATCGACCATCCCGATATGGGGGAGAAGCGTTACGCCGGCCACTCGTGGCGGATCGATGGTCTCCAGAAGCGCTCCGACCTGCCGGCACCGCGCCTCGGCCAGCACAGTCGCGAACTACTGGCGGAGCGGCTTGGCCTGTCGAAGGCCGAGATCGACGAGCTCTTCGAACGCGGTGTGACCGGGGCCGTGCTGAGCTAGTCGATTAACGGATGGCGTGGTTGACGTATACTCCCCTGCACGATGTACGTCACTCGCGCCCATGCAGACAAAGCTCACGCTGCGGCTTGACGACCGGCTGATCGCTCGAGCCAAGGACCATGCCAGGGATACTGGCAAGTCCCTCTCGCAGATCGTGGCCGAGTACTTCTCCGCGATCACCTCGCGGGGCCAGCCGGACTGCACCCAGACGCCGACGGTGGCCGGGCTGCGCGGGGTGTTGAAGGACGCGGGCTTGGCGGGCTTGAGCGACTATCACGCTCACCTTGAAGACAAGCACCTCTGAGAAGGCGACCCGCATGAGGGTGCTCTTCGACACCAACGTGCTGATCGACTTTCTGCTCGACCGGGCGCCCTTCGCGGCTTCCGCCGCCGATCTTCTCTCGCGAGCCGACCGTGGCCAGATTCACGGGCTGGCTTGCGCCGATTCGTTCACGACCATCTTCTACCTGATGCAGAAAGCGATCGGCAGGGAGGCGGCCAGGCGACACATCTCGTCCCTGCTTTCCGTACTCGACGTGACGCCGGTGAACAGGGCGACCCTTGAGCACGCGGCCGAGAGCAGTCTGCGCGACTTTGAAGACGCGGTCGTTGCCGAGTCTGGACGGCAAGCGGACGTGGACTGCATCGTTACGCGGAACGAACGCGACTTTGCCGGTTCGCGCGTTACCGTGCATTCGCCGAGGTCGCTACTGGCTCTGCTGGCCGAGTAGGCCCGGCCGGTAGCTCGGCCCCGTCGCCGGCCCGAGCAGCTCCGCCGCCACCACGCGTCGCGCATCGCGCAGGAAATCGACGCCCCTCGGCTCGTGTTGATTCTTCGACACATCGTGGTCTAGTCTTCGCGAAGTCGTCGCTTGCAGGCCAGAGATTGCGAGTTTGCGCGACGAACAAGTGATGAACGAGTTACCCCAGCTCAGCCGAAGAGAGCGCGAGGTGATGACATTCGTGCCGCGCCGATCGTTCGCCAGGACCAGGGCCCTCGCTGGAGGAGCATCTGCCGGTTGCGTATGCTGCTCTGAGGCATTCAGCGTGGCGACTTGAGGACCCGACTCGCGGTCGCCATGCTGCTTCTCGGCTGCGCCCCGGAAGGAGATCTCGACTGGCCACAATGGCGTGGACCGGGAGGCCTTGGTGTTTCCGTCGCATCCGATCTTCCGGTCGAGTGGTCGGACAACGAGACGGACGCGCACTGGACCGTCGCACTTCAAGGACTGGGGAACTCATCTCCGATTGTGGCTCTCAACACCGTCTACCTGACGGAGGCACGACGAGAGAACCCGGGCGAGGAACCCAGGCGATTCTCCAGGTGGCTCCTGGCCATCGACGAAGCGAACGGGGCGGTGAAGTGGGAGAAACGAATCGTAACCACGGACGCGGAACCGAAGCACCGGCAGAACACATTCTCCAGTCCAACTCCGGTTGCCGACCGACATGGCGTGTACCTCTACTTCGGTGCCCATCTCGCTCGCGTTCTCCACGCGGGAGAGGTTGACTGGCTGGTTGAGGTGGATCCGGACTACGCTGCCACTTCGCGCTACGGCGCGGCGAGTTCTCCGGTACTCGCGGCGGATGTCGTCATCGCCATGCAAGACCGCGAGTGGGGCTACGGGCAGCGACCCTCTCACACAGGGTGGATTGCCGCTTTCGACCGTGACGACGGCACGCTTCGATGGAAGCACGAGTGGGCGGCCCAGGACGGGCCGTGCTGCACATACACGACACCACTCATCGTGCGGAGCGGAGACCGAGAGCGCCTGATCGTTGCCTACTCCTGGTTCCTCCGCGAGTACGATCCGCAGACAGGCGAGATTCTCTGGTCATACGAGTACTCGAACGGCGGGTGGGAGATCAACCAGTTGGCCTCGAGCCCGGTCTTCGAGAATGACCTGCTAGTCGTTTCGGGCGGCGCTCACGCCGTCAAGTCCACTCAGGCATTCAGCTTCGTGGCGTCGGATACGAACAGCAGGCCGCAGTTGCTATGGGGCAATGAACGCGCCGTGCCCGAAACCAGTTCCCCGCTGCTGATGGATGGCATTCTCTACACCGTCACGGACAACAGGACGATGAGTGCCTACGATGGGCGTACCGGTCGTCTCCACTGGCGGCAGAGGCTCCCTCCGAACGGCCGGTACCAACCCTCTCTAGTGGGTGGATCCGGTCGGGTCTATGCGGCCGCATCCGACGGTGTCGCAGTGGTGGAGGCGGCTAGGGAGTTCAAGCTCCTGGCGAACAACCTCTCGAATGGCGTAATCACCAACGCATCGCTCGCCGTAGGGGCAGAGTGCTTGCTGCTGCGGATGCAAAGCGCGCTTCGCTGCATCGAACGCTCAGGATCGACGGTCGAGTCGGATTGATGCACTGGTGGAACGCCGCTGGCGAGTCGGGGATCGGCCAGGTGGCGAAGGGCCAGCGCCTTGAGCTAGCCTGACATGTGCCGCCGAAGGTGTGGCGCTCGTGAGAACGGCTCACTAGGGCCGGTAGCTCGGCCCCGTCGCCGGTCCGAGCAGCTCCGCGGCCACCACACGCCGCGCATCGCGCACGAACTCCACCAGCAGCGGCCGCGTGTCGCGCGGGTCGATGATCTCCTCGACGCCGAAGGCGTGGGCGTTGCGGAAGGGCGATGAGATGGCGAACAGCCGCGCTTCGATCTCGGCCCGCTTGGCCTCCGGGTCCTCGGCTGCCTCGATCTCGCGCTTGTAGGCGATCGCGGTTCCGCCCTGGATGTGCATCGAGCCGCCGTGCGCCGAGGGCCAGGCGTAGCGGCGGTAGAAACCCTGGCCGCGCCAGTGGAGGCCGCCGGCGACGCCGTAGAGCTGACGCACGACGAAGCAGATGTACGGCGTCCGGCTCGAATTGAGCGCGGTCACGACGCGGGCGCCGGCCCTGACGATGCCCAACCGCTCCTGCGCGGGACCGACGGAGAACCCGGGCTCGTCGGCGAAGTAGACGAGCGGCAGGTGGAAGGTCTCGCAGAGCTCCAGGAGCCGGAGCATCTTCTCGCCGGCCGCGATGTCCATCGAGCCGCCGTTGAACCGCGGATCGTTGCTCATGACCCCGCAGGGAATGCCGTCGACGCGGGCGAGGCCGGTGACACGGGCCTGGCCGTAGAGCGGCCCGATCTCGAAGAAACTGCCTTCGTCGACGACGGCCTCGATGATCTCGTGAGGATCGTAGGTCCGCCGCCGGTCCTGCGGTACAACGGACAGCAGTGATTCGGCGCGCCGTTCCGGATCGTCGTCCGGCGTCCGCTCCGGCGGTGCCTCCCAGACGCTCGCGGGCAGGTACGAGAGGAACCGGCGCACCTGGGCGATCGCGTCGGCCTCGTCCCCGGCGAGGTTCATGACGACGCCGTTCCTGATCTGGGTGCGCTCGTCGCCCAGTTCTTCCTTCGTGATGCGCTGGCCCGTCGCCTGCTCGACCACCTTCGGCCCGCCGACGAACACCTGGCTCGTGCCCTTGACCATCACGCTGAAGTGGCAGAGGCACGCCTGCACGGCCGGCAGACCGGCAACCGAGCCCAGCACGGCCGAGACCACCGGAACGGCCTGCAGGAGATGGGTCGACACGTCGGTTCCGGCGCCGCCGGGAAGGTAGGTCCTGCCGATCTGCTCGAAGGTCTTGACGCTGCCGCCCGTGGCATCGAGAAGCCGGACAAAGGGCAGCCGGCTACGCAGCGCGAACTGCTCGGCGAAGCGGCTCTTGTTGCCGATGTTCGCGTCCGACGCGCCACCGCGGATCGTGAAGTCGCCGCCGGAGAAGGCGACCTTGCGGCCGTCGACGCGCACCGTGCCGATCACCATATTGGAGGGCTTGAGCGCCGCGACCGAACCGTCTTCCCAGGTCGCCGTGCCGGCCAGCGCGCCGATCTCGTGGAAGGTCCCCGGATCCGCGAGCAGGTCGACGCGCTCGCGCACCGTCAGCTTGCCGCGGCCGTGCTGAAAGGCGACGCTGTCGGCGCCGCCCATCTGCTCGGCCATGCGGCGCTGCCGTTCGATCTCCTTGACGTCGTCGTTCCAGCTCATTGGATGCTCGGGTTCGTATCGGGCGGGATTCTCTCATCCACTCCGGTGTGAGGACGGACGGCCCCGCATTTTGACGGGCGCAATCAGAGGGGTACGAATGCCACCGCGGATTGGTAGGGCGACACCCGGGGTGGTGTCCTACTACCTTAAAAGACCTTGCCAATAGATCCCGTCAAGGAGACGTGCTTGTGAGGAACACCGTACTCGTTCGCGCCGCGGTAGTAGCGCTCGCGACCGCCGTGCTCGGACCGACCGTTGCCGAATCGCAGATCTTGGTCATCTGCGGCGTCTACCGGAAGTCGCGCCCGGATAGAGTGAATCACTTCTGTCACGGCACCGGCGACGGATGCATGGAATGCACATTCATCCCGATGGCGAGTACGGGGAATGGAGAAGCCCTCGATTCCCGGAGCCAAACGGCCGTAGCCTCCTACGCACCTTCTCTCTTCGATCAAGCCCTGGACCCCAGTCAACCGGTCAGGTTGGCCGTTGACACAGGTCTCGCGCCCACACCTCGGGAGCAGCCCTGCTACGAGCCGGATCTTCTCGCCAAGGTGCGAACGGCCGGGCGGGAGCATGTTCCTCCCGCCATGAGGGACCGTTCGCGCAAAGGGTTGTCGAAACAAGTGTCAGCCCGTTGAAGACGGCCTGCCCAACCGCGTTGACGCTGTGTGCGGTCGTTGCCGCTCAGTCGGTCTTGGCGCAGGGCCCCGACCTCTTGCCGCCAGTTCTGGAGGGGCTTCGTCCCTTGAACCTGCCGGTGCCGATCGCATCGGCAGCGGATGTCCGCTGGCAGCCAGACGGCGGTTTGCAGGTCGGGCTCCATCATGAGGGCGTCTACCTTTGGCGTCCAGGGACGCGCGGATCTGAACTGGTGGCAACGCTCGCGGGAACTACGTACCGGCGCGCGGCGAGGTACGGAAACTACAGCCGACTCGGTGGTGGGCCGGCGGGAAACGTTGTCTTCGCCGGCGATCTCTTCGGCGTGTACCGCCAGCGCGATGGGCGGATCACGGCGCTCAAGACGAACCTGGAAGTCGTCGGTGATCTGGATCAGCGCGACGGTTGGGCGGTGGCCGTGGGGCTGTCGCGGCTGCCGGAGCCGACCCCCGGACCCGACGACATCTGGGAGCCGTACATAGCCTGGCTGTTCGACGCCGAAGACGGCATCCTGGGCTTGCTGCCGACTCGGGATGGCGGCGTCGCGCTGGACGCCTGCTATCCGGTGGAACTCTCGGTTGGCCGCTTCGTGGCGGACGATCTGGTCTTGGTCATCCCCGGCGCTGAGCCAGGCGTCTTCGTGTACGGAACAGACGGAGTGCTTCGCGGAGCCATGGGAGTGGGGGCGTTCTCGGCCAGTCGGCCGGACTGCGGACCGGAACAGAAGGACTTGCTGTACGAAGGGAAGTTCCGAATCGACTGGCTTAGCAGGCACCGCGTCATCGACGAGGTGGCGGCGAACGGCGAGGGCGACGTGTTCTTCTTCGTGCGTCATGTGGATGGCGGCGAGCCAGTCGCTTCGGCGTCGACGAACGGCAGTCAGGCACCTGGTGTTCCGGGTCGCGAGGCGAGGAAGGCCGCGGCGGACGGGGAGAGCAGCGGTGTCTCCGGTCGCGAGTCCATAGTCGTTGCCTTGGGATTCGACAGCCTTCCCGCCTCCGAAGTAGAGGAGCTTGCGGAGGAAGCCGCGTCGCACGGCGGAAGAGTCGCCCTCACGGGTGAACAGGCTGCCCAACTGCTGGCGGCCGCAAGCTCGCAGGCCGGTGTAGGCGGGTCCGAGCGGCTCTCAGTTGACACCGTGCCTTCCGTTCCAAGGGCGAAGGTCTGCTGGGACATCGTCCATGCTCAGGTTGACGACCTGCGGAGAGTCTCCACTTCGCCTTGCGCCGTGACCTCGGAGCTCGCCGACGCTCGGCTGCGTGCGGACGTTTCGGGCGACCGGGCGGTTCTCCTCATCCGGGGCGCCACGCGGCTGGCATCGGGACCGGCGGAAAGACCCGCCGATCTCTTCGAAGCCCGCCTCCGTCCCGGGAGCTAGCCGGGAGATCATGCGGCCCACGGTAGTCGTCGACGGTCGGTGCCGTCGGCAGGTGGTTGTTCTTGCTCTCCTCTTCTGCGCGGCGGCGCCCGAGGTCTCCGCCCAGCCAAGCGCGGATCTCGAGTTCGCCTGTTCCAACGGCGACGGGGTCGTCCGGTTGCTGCCGCCGTTGGCGTCAACCACGCCGGCCGAAGAGGCATGGCAGGAGATCGCTGCTGGTGCCGGAGCCACTTTCGACGTCCAGGCCTGCTGGGTATGGAGCGACACTTGTGCTCCGGAGAAACACCAGGTGGGTTCCGACACGGTGGGCCACTGCAAGGGTGCGGGAGCGCTTGGGGCTGGGGATCGTGAAGCGGGCTTCGTTGTGCGGTTGCTCAACCTCGGTGACGTCCCGGAGGGAGGATCTCCTCCGAAGGTGACCGCCGCGCCTTCGGCGATGTGGCGCGAGGTGCCTCGCCGACTGCTGCCGGCTTGGGACGCAGAGGCCCCGACCGTCGTACTGCCGCATGGCCTAGGCCCGTGGCGTGTACAGGGATGTAGCGAGCGACGCTGTTCGCGGTGGACGGATGTTCCCGGCAAGGTCGATGAGGTGTCGCTTCGACTTGGGCGATCCGAGACGTTGGACTACCGGATCACGGCGGATGGTTCTCCGCTTGAGAACGCTCGCTTCTACCTTGTCCGCCCCGGCACAGGTGGCCTCAGTCAGACGGAGATCCTGGGCTTCGAGCAAGCGGATGAGGAGGGCCGGGTTTCGTTCCAATTCCCGGCGGCAGCAAGCCCGGCGGTGGTTGTCGCAGGTCAGGAAGTTGAAGCGGCGGCCTTCTCGACCTTGCGCCACGTGCCGGAACGAGTGGAGCTTGAACCAGGTTTCGTCCTGAGCGGCAGGTTAGTGGATGGTGCCGGCGACCCCGTTGCCGCCCGACTGTTTGGCCGCTCCTTCATCAGGGGCGGCTTCGGTCTTACCCAGTTGCAGATGGGCCGGACGGGCCCCGACGGCCGCTTCCTGCTGTCCGGCTTCCCCTCGGGCGATGCCACCCTGCGAGCTGTCGCGGAAACGGGTAGCGGCCTTGAGGTCGCCCGCCGGCTGGAACTCGAAGGCTCGCTGGACCTTGGGGACATCGTCCTGAGCGAGGTGGAGATCGTCTGGGTCCAGGTTGTCGACGCCGTGCGTCGCGTACCTGTAAACGGGGCCTTGGTCCGAGCTGCCGATGGCCTTGAGAAGCGAACGAGAACTGACGGCCTTGCCGACGTGCAGGTGCGCTATGGGCGCGAGCTTCAGGTCGCGGCACGCGGCTACGGGTTTTCCCTCCCTCGGCTTCCGACCGGCGTTGGGCGGGTGCCGGATAGGCCGTTTGTGATTGAGCTGGAGCCTGCGCTGACGGTCAGCGGCGTGTACGTCGCTGCGGACGGCCTGACGCCGGCAGCGAATGGCCGGTTCAACGCGCGAGGCGCCGATGAGCTTGTGCTGAGCGGCACGATCGAATCGAACGGGTCCTTCTCGGTCGACCTGCCTGGAGGCGGCGTTTGGGAACTTGAGCTGGCCGCCGGCAACGCGGGTTCGACACGTGTGAAGATCACGGGCGGCGGCGGTGAGTCGATCAACCTCGGTGTCGTCCGCGCATCGCCGTCGGCCGTCGTGTCCGGGTACGTCGTGGGCGAGGAGTACGAACCGCTGGCCGGAGCGTCCGTGACGTCGACTCCGCCTTCCGAGGCGGGGCCGCTCCTGGCGCCGCTTCTTGGCGGCTCCCTCACTACGGCGTCCGGGCCGGAGGGCTACTTCGAACTCCACGGGTTGAAGGCGGGCCCTGCCAGCGTACGCGTGGCGGCTGACGGGTACGCGCCGCGCCGGCTGGGGATCCACGTCGGGGGAACAGAGCGGGTGGACCTCGGCCCGGTCGAACTCTCGCGCGGTCGGCGGATCACGGTCCGTTCGGACAGAGACCGAGGCCTAGTCGAGTTGGCCATCGGTGAAGCGGTACCGCCCGAGAAGATGACAGCGGCGTTGGGCACCGGGCAAGCGTTCTTCCGTGCGGTGCCGGAGGGACCGCTGGCGGTGGTCCTCCTGAACGAGGACGGACAGCCCGTCTGCACCAGGAGAGTCGCCGAGCCGGAGGGTGACCTCGCGGTCCGTTGCGACGATCGGAGTGTGCAAGTCAGCGGTCGCGTGACGATGGGAGGTGTTCCGGTTGCCGGGGCACTGCTCTGGCAGCGACGGAGCAGCGAAGCCGGGGTGCCGGGCGGTTTCTTCCGCTCACGAACCGGCGGACTCGAGCGCGTCGACGCTGTCGTAAACGGGCTCCAGGATCTTCAGGCGCCGCTGGACGAAGACGGAAGGTATCGCCTGGGGTCGGTACTCCCCGGTGAATGGGAGGTCATCTGGATGCCGCTTGCCGGTGGTGCCCAGGAACCTCGTTCTGTGAGCGTGTCGGCTGGCGCGAGGAGCGAGGTGGTGCGTGATATCGCCTATGACGGGGTTTCGGTGGAGGGGACCGTGTTCGACCCCGAGGGCCGGCCCGCCGGCCGGGTGACGGTGGAAGCGTTCCCCGACCAGCCGCCGGTGATGTCGGACGGCCAGGGAAGTTTCCGGATGTTGGGAATGCGGCTTGGGAAGTACCACGTGCGAGCGCGACAGCGACACGTTCGGTCGGAACTGGTGGGCGTGGAACTCCGCCGACCGGGTGACAGGGCGTCGGTTCAACTCCATCTGTTGGATGAACCGCAGTCGCACAGCGTGCGGATTGAACTCGTGAGCGGCGATAGCGGCTTCTGTCTCGTGGAGATGGACAATGCCTCCGGGGGCCAGCTCGTCCAGGTCGAGGGCGGCACAACAGAGGCACCTCTCGAACCGCCGCTGGGTGAGTTGGTCCGGGTCGCCTGTAATGCGGAAGGGCGGTGGGTCTTCAGCGATTGGCGGAAGACTCGCCAAGCCATGGACCAGGGGCTCACGTTCGTACCGGGAGCTTCGACTGCCTCACTGGCGCTGACCGGCCCACGCGCGGCTGGAGGCGTCACGATCTCGACACCTGGCGGCTGGGATCTCGGGCGACTCCGCATGTGGTTCGGCGGTGCGCCGACGTTCTCCGTCGGGGAGACGATTCCGAATCTCCCGGTCGGCGCCTACGTCGTCCGGTGGGCCGGCCATTCACGGACCGTAGTCACCGAACGGCGGCGAACCGCCAGCGTGAACCTAGGCGGCTGACGCGCGCGTCGGTTCCGGGTCCCAGCGTGGTCGGCGACTGGCGGCCGACAGTAGCGGCGAAGTTGCGTGCGACCCGTAGAAGGCCGCCCCTTCGCGCAGTGTTGCTTTTTCAACACATACTGGTCTAGCCTTCGCGAAATCATCGCTCCCGGGCCGGCGATTCCGTTTCCGAGGGGCGAACCAGTGATGAACGAGTTGCCCCAGCTCAGCCGAAGAGAGCGCGAGGTCATGGACATAGTCCATGAACTTAGAGCGGCCAGTAGCGCGCAGATCCGCAGCCGCATGGCGGAACCACCGACGGACTCGGCCGTTCGGTCGGTGCTCCGAATCCTCGTAGGCAAGGGACATCTGACCAGGAAGCAGGTTGATGTCCGCTACGTGTACTCGCCGTGCGTCCCCATCTCGCGGATGCGGCGTTCGACGATGCGGCACGTCGTCAGGACGTTCTTCGGTGGCTCGGTGGAGGGCGCGGTGGCCACGCTTCTCGAGTTGGACGACGCTGGTCCCTCGGAGGAGGAACGGGCGCGCCTGCGAGCGCTGATCGATCGGGCATCCCGGGAGGGTCGGTGACCGACTTCTTTTCACCAACCGTGCCGCTGGGCATGGTCGATCTCGCCATCCGGGCGACGATCCTGTTGGCGGCAGCGTTGGCGCTCCAGTGGTTGACCCGCCGGGGGCCCGCAGCGACGCGCCATCACTTGTGGACGTTGACCTTTGCGCTCCTGCTGGTGCTGCCTGCCCTCAGAATGCTCGGCCCTTCCTGGAACGTGCCGCTCCTGCCGAATGTCCAGATCCCGAGTGGCGGTGTGCGCACCGAAGCGTTGGAACCGGTGGTTCCGGCCTACTCCGGCGGGCCAGCCGGAACGCTCGCCTTCCTGGCTGCCGACGCTCCCGCGGCCGGCGGGGCCGCAATGGTGCTCCCGGCTGGATCGTTCACGCGAGCAGCACTCATCCTCTGGGCGATCGGTTGCGCCGCTTCGTTGGCGTCGCTGGCCGTCGGTTCTTTCCGGTTCTACAGGCGGCTACGCGCCGCAGAGCCCGTCGAGGACCAAGCCTGGCTCGAACACTTGCGCGCACTACGGGAGCAACTGTCCATCCGTGCCGACGTGCGGCTCGTTCTGGGAACCGAGGCCGTGACGCCGATGACCGGGGGCTTGCGGAGACCCGTCATCCTGCTCCCGCCGGCGGCGACGGATTGGTCCGAAGCGCGTCGCCATGTGGTCCTGGTCCACGAGCTGATTCACGTGCGAAGACGCGACGTTCTTCGCCAGCTCGTTGGCCGCGCCGTCTTGTCGTTCTACTGGTTTCATCCCCTGGGCTGGGTGGCGTCGCGCCTCGCCGCAGTGAGACGCGAGGAAGCGTGCGACGAGGAAGTGCTGGCTGCCGGCACCCGACCGTCGGAGTATGCGGGACACCTTCTCTCCCTGGCGGAGGGCGGGTCGTTGAGGCGGTCGGTCTTGTCATTGCCGATGGCGCTGCGCTCAAGTTTAGAGAGGAGGATCAGGGCGATACTCGGACCCGGTCGAGCGCGTCCTCAGGTGCTGGTCACGGCGCTCGCCATGACGGCGGTCACCGTGGTGGGCATCTCCGTGGCGGTCGCCAACCCGTTTCGTCTGGAAAGTGGGTCAGGCACTCTGTCTGCGGCTGCCGTGTTGCCTTCGTCGGTGGATTGTGCCGCCTCCGCTGCTGATGGAGAGTTCGGCCAGCTCTTCGCTGGTGCCGACGGCCTCTTCGTCTGCACCCTCGACGAGGCTGCTGTGGCGAAGGGAGGTGCTGGTGTGCGCGCAATCGGTCCTCACGAGTGGGCCCTGTTGGAAGGCGAGATTCGGAGGCAAATCGGGACACTCAGCGGTGAGGGACGCGGTCGAGGCCGGAAGGAAGGGCTCACGCCGCCCCAAGTCGACGCCGGCCACGGCCCGAGCCCGCGTTGATCCGTTCGGACCTATGCCTGCCCCGCAATCGAGTTTCGCAGAGGCGGCTCTCGTCGATCAGCGCCAGGTCGGCTTGATCAGCATTGACAGCAGCGGTGCCATCGTGGAGTCGAACGACCGCGCCCGTGAGATTCTGGATGGGGACAGCGCTCTCCGAGCCGACGACGGGCGACTTGTGGCTCAACGGCCCGAGGATGTGGAAGTTCTGGAGGACCTCCTGGAGGTGGCCCTCGGCGGTGAGGACAATTGCGGCACGAGTAATCGGCAATCGCTCGGCGCTTGGCCCGACCAGCGGCCCCTGACCGTGTACGTGAAGAGGGTCGCGACTGGTGACGCCGACGTGGCAGCAGTTGTAGTCATGGTAGACCCTTGGCATGCCACTCGGTTGAGCCCGGAGCAAGTTGCCCAGTCTCTTCGGCTGACCCGCGCCGAGAGCCGTGTTGCTGTTGCGCTGGCCGAGGGGATGACGACGCAGAAGATCGCAGAAGATACGGACCGAAAGCTCGTCACTGTCCGATGGCTCGTACAGCGGGCGCTCGAGAAGACCTACTGTCGGAGGCAGGCGGATCTTGTTCGTCTGGTGCTAACGAGTTCCCATTTGCCGATCGCGCAATGGGAGTAAGGCTGGCGAGCGCGGGTTGTGGTGCAACTCGTGCCTCCAGCCTTTGGTTTGGGACCGGTCCTACTACGCCGTGCCGGGCAACACACTGCATTTACAGGGGTGTATTTGAACAGGTACATTTGCAGGTTGCGTATGTTGCTCTGAAGCACTCAACATCGCGATCCGATGAAGCGAGTCATCGCGGTCGCCGTGCTGGTTCTCGGCTGCGTCCCGGAAGGAGATCTCGACTGGCCACAGTGGCGTGGGCCGGGAGGGCTTGGCGTTTCGATCGCCTCCGATCTTCCCGTTGAATGGTCGGATACGGAGGCGGACACTCGCTGGGCGGTCGCGCTTCAGGGACTGGGCAACTCATCCCCGATTGTCGCTCTCGGCACCGTCTACCTCACGGAGGCGCGACGAGAGAACCCGGGCAAGGAACCCAAGCGATTCTCCAGATGGCTCCTGGCCATTGACGGTGAAGAAGGCGGGCTGAGGTGGGAGAAGCGAATCGTAACGACTGACGCAGAGCCGAAGCACTGGGAAAACACGTTCTCTAGTCCGACGCCGGCTGCCGACCGACATGGCGTGTACACCTACTTCGGTGCCCATCTGGCTCGCGTACTCCACACGGGAGATGTCGACTGGCTGGTTGAAGTGGACTCGGACTACGCTGCCACTTCGCGCTACGGCGCGGCGAGTTCTCCGGTACTCGCGACGGATGTCGTTGTGGTCCTGCAAGACCGCGAGTGGGGTTATGGGCAGAGACCTTCTCACGTAGGGTGGATTGCCGCCTTTGACCGTGACAACGGCGCGCTTCGATGGCAGCACGAGTGGACCGGCCAGGAAGGGCCGTGCTGCACGTACACAACACCTCTCATCGTCAAGAGCGGAGGCGGGGAACGGCTGATCGTCGCCTACTCCTGGATCCTCCGCGAGTACGATCCACAGACAGGCGAGATCCTCTGGTCATACGAGTACACGGACGGCGGTTGGGCGATCAACCAGTTGGCGTCCAGTCCCGTCTTCGAGAATGACCTTCTGGTCGTTTCGGGCGGTGCCCACGCCGTCAAGTCCACTCAGGCGTTCAGCTTCGTCGCGTCGGAACCGAGCAGCAAACCGCGGCTGCTATGGGGCGATGAGCGCGCGGTGCCCGAAACCAGTTCCCCGCTGCTGATGGATGGCATTCTCTACACCGTCACCGACAACAGGACCATGAGTGCTTACGATGGGCACACCGGGCGTCTCCACTGGCGCCGGAGGCTTCCTGCGAACGGCAAGTACCAGTCCTCGCTTGTAGGAGGAGCCGGTCGGGTCTATGCGGTCGCACGCCGCGGCGTAGCAGTAGTCGAGGCTGGGAGAGAGTTCAAACTTCTGGCGGAGAATGTCCCGAATGGCCGAATCAGCAACGCATCGCTTGCCGTCGGTGCCGGTTGTTTGCTGCTGCGGATGCAGAGCAGGCTCCTCTGCATTCAACGCTCAGAATCGACCACCAGGTCAGGCGGAACCAATCCCGGCTGAACTGGTTTGTTACCGCGCTAGAGTACCTGCGGCAGCCCCACCGGGCGGAGTCCCTCTACCTGTCCCGTGGCGGCGGCGCTGGGCCTTGAGGTGTTCGGAGTCGCGAGTCGTGGACGCGGAGCGTGACGTGAGGGACGTATCTGCTACTTCGGGAGTGCTCGCAGAATGCCGCCGCGCGGCACTGCCGTTCGCCTTGGCGGTAGTGGCGTTGGTGGCGTCAGTTCCAACGGCCCAGGCGCAGCAACTCCTGAGTCTGGTGTCAGGCGTCGCAGAAGCGGCGTCGGTGGACGACCCGGGTCCTTCGATCGGGCCGGTGCCGACAGCCGTGCAGGTGGACCTGGACTTGCTGCGCAGCGCGCCGGCGCGGTTGGAAGTGTCGACGTCCGACGGCAGCGTCCTGTCGGCGGAACGGAGCGTGTTCGAGGACCGTGGCGGCGGCGACCTGATGTGGTCAGGCGGTCAGCCGGAGGCGGGGTACGACACGGTGGTGCTGACGGTGGAGGGCGGCCGTCTGGTCGGTCGGTTCGGGGCGGCGGGCGGCGGCGTGTACCAGATCCACGCGGAGCAGGACGGCCGTGGCGGCATGGTGCCGGTCGTCGGCCCGCAGCCGGACAGTCCCGTGCCGTTCTGCGGAGTGGAGGCGGGTGCGGAGCATCTCCATGATGGGGCTGTCCACGTCGCAGCGAGGGCTCTCGCAGCGGATCTCCCTGAGCGCGTGAGCAATCCGCAGAGCCACGACCGGCTGGACATCCTGGTGGCGTACACGGCCACGGCGGCCGAGAACTGGGCAGATCGCGGTGGCGCTCTGGCGGCGATCCGTCACGCCGGCGACTACCTGAAGATGGTGTTTCGGAACAACAATCTCCCGGTCGAGCCGCACATCGTGCACGTCGCGCAGGCGTCCGCCGCTCTCGATCGGTTGGGAAGAGACCTGCGTGTGCCGAACCTGCAGCTGCAGCCCTTGTACAGTGGGAACCTGTGGCACTTGCGTCATGAGCACCTGGCCGACGTTGTGCACCTCTTCACAGGCGAAGGTCCGCAACTTCTCGGCTCTTGCGGCGCATCTGGTCAGTTGCTTGAGGGCGATACTGCGCGGCAGTCCTTCTCGGTGGCCACCGGCTGGACGTCGACGCGCTGCGACTACGCGGCCACGTTCGCTCACGAGGTCGCCCACGGTTTAGGCGCGCACCACGAACCGGCCGGCGTCAGACTCTACGCGGATAAGACGGTCACGCCGTACGCCTTTGGCCATGTGAACTTCGATGTCATGCCGAGTCTCGGCACGGTGATGAGCACCCAGGGCCAGAGGGAGCCCTTCTACTCCACACCCCGGATCAGGCCCTACGGCGTGGTGGCCGGCATCGCCGACGAGCAGGACAACGAGCGGACCCTGCACCAGACGGTCCACCTGGGCGTGCGGTACAGCGACTATCTCCGGTCGGTGGAGGGCGTTCCGCTGCCGCCGAGCGACCTTCGGGTCCGGCTCGAGGGCGAGTCGGCACGCCTTACCTGGAAGGGGAATACGTCGGATGCGGACGGGTACGTAGTGTGGTATCAGGGGGGGAACCTGGCCACCGAGTGGCACGGTACGGCCACCGAGTTCCGGGTCGAAGGCAGCACCGAGGCGGCCACACGGCTCGAATACAGGGAACCGGGCACGGTCTACCTGTTCGACGTACGCGCGACGAAGGGCGAGGAGCAGTCTTTCAACAGCCATTGGGTCGGTCTCGCCATCCCCGACGAACTCGAGGCGCCGTCGGACGTCTCGGTCACCGCGCTCAGTAACGCGGCAGAGATCCACTGGACCGACAACTCAGACAATGAAAGAGGATTCGTGGTGCTCATTCTGGAGGACGGCGAACCGGTCGCGCGAAAGTGGGCATGGGCAGACACGACGAGTGCCTTGGTTCCGTTCAGAAGGCCCCAGGAGCGCGAGTACCAAGCCAGGGTGTTCGCGAGTAACTTGTCCGCCTACTCCGAGGGCAGCGAAGCGGTGACATTCCGCTGGACGCATCCGCTCGCGCCGGCAGCGGTCACGGATGTCGCTGTATCAGCCATCGCACCGACGACAGCGCGCGTCACCTGGACCGGCAACGCGGAGAGTGACTACTATCATGTCGAGGCGCGCCTTAGGGGCTGGTCCCATACCGTTCGTACGGAGACCGAGTGGGTGGAGATCGAGGGTCTTGCCCGCGGTGGCCGCTACACGTTTGAAGTCACTGCTGCAAACAGGGACGGCGGTAGTGTGCCCTCCTGGGCCTATCTGACTCTGGGGGGGCGCGGCACTGGGCCGCAGGCGCCTTCGAGCCTCTCCTGGGCTCCCGAAGATGAAGAAGGTCATTGGGCACGCGTGAGTTGGGAGGACAACTCGCGCGACGAACTCGGCTTTGAAGTGCAAGCGGGTGGGAGGAGGCTTGTGACTGTTCCTCCGGACACTGAGTCGGTCCTCATCTCTAGCGGGTTTCTAGCTCCTGGGTTTGGCGGTGTGCGGGTCTATGCCTACAACGAGCGCGGGTTTTCTCCGAGAAGCAATCGCGTGTCCTCGGGTCCGGGGCTAGAGGGCCTAACCGCCACTGCCGGCGATACCGAGGTCCGATTGCGCTGGGACATGTGGGCTGCCGAGGCGGTGACCAGGATGCAGGCTCGTTGGAAGGCTACGGCCGACCTGCCGTTCGATGACGCGGTCGACACGTGGACGGGCCTGGCAGCTTCCGCCAGGGCGTACAAGGTGACGGGCCTCAAGAACGGTACGAAGTACACGTTTGCCGTGCGCTTCGTGACGGCGTCGGGCGCGGGCCCGGAAGAAACAGCGAGGGCGACGCCGCGCGCCCCGCCCGCGCCGCCACGGGTGCCGCCCGAGGCGTCCTTCACCTCTAGCGTGGACTGCTCTGATGATCCCTGCCGTGTAGGAATCGGAGAGGAGATCAGGTTCACGGACACGAGCACCGGCGACGTGACGGAGCGGCACTGGAGCTTCGGTGACGGAACCACGTCGGATCTGAAGTCCCCGACGCATGCTTGGTCCACGCCCGGGTTCCACGACGTGACGCTGACCGTCAGCAACGGCTCGACCTCGGACTCGGCGACGCGGACAGTGCTGGTGGAGGCGGCGGTGCCCGCCGGTTTCTGCCGTTTCGATGCGGAAACGCTCTGCCTTCAGGACTCGCGCTTCGAGGTGAAGGCAAACTGGTGGAGCGCGAACGGCGAGTCAGGGTCTGGGAGGGTCGTGTACGCGGGTACCAACGACTCGGGGTTGTTCCGGTTCTTCGGCGCCGAGAACTGGGAGATCCTGATCAAGGTGCTGGACGGCTGCGGGATCAACGGGCGCATGTGGGTGCTGGGCGCCGCGACGACCGATCTGGGATACGGGATCGTGGTCACCGACACGGTGACCGGCGAGTCGCGGTCGTACGAGAACGAGCCGGGCCGGCCGGCGCCGGCGATCGTTGATACTGAGGCCTTCTCCCTGCCCTGCGGAGACGCGGGGCCTTAGCACCTTCGAGCGCCCGGCCGGCCCTGGGGCCGAGCGTCCACGCGGCGGCCTGGACGGGGCGCTGCCTTCGCAGCCCGCCAAATGCACTCCTGCATTTGTAGGGGTGCGTTTGCGCGTTGCGCTTCCTCGATCCGGGGCTGCAGCATCCGGTCCGCATCCAGGACTTGGAGGGGCGCATGATGACTTCGAGAATGGGCGGACCGGGCTGTGTCGGGCTCCGTCGCGTGACGGTGGCGGGGCTGTTCCTCGCCCTTGCGTTCACGGCCGGCGCGGCGAGTGCGGGGGACAACGCGGCGTTCGTGTCGTACACCGGGGTGCCGTCGGCGATGCATCCGGGCGACACGGCGACGGTGACGGTGAAGATGAAGAACACCGGCACGACGACCTGGGAGTCGTCAGTCGTCACGCAGACGCACGGCTCGGTCCGAACGACGACGAGGACCACGTACTTACTGAAAGCGATCGGTCATGGCTGGGGCGTCAACGGCGTGGCGGTCACGGGCAGCGTGGCGCCGAACGCGTCGCGCAGTTTCGAGTTCACGATCACGGCGCCGCAGACGACGACGAAACGCAACTACGCTTTCCGGTGGCAGATGTCGCGTAAGACGGTCGTCACCGAGAGGCCGACCGGCAGGCCGATGCGCACGACGTCGACGCAGGGGACCGCCTTCGGGGCGGCGACGCCGAACCGGACGATCCAGGTGGGGCCGGACACGGCGCCATCGTTCGGGAACAAGACGATCCCGAACCAGGAGTGGCTGAGAGGCAAGGCGATCGATGCAGTCACGCTGCCGGCGGCGACCGGTGGCAACGGGCCCCTGTCATATGCGCTGTCGGGGTGCTACCTGCCCGGGGGCGTGACGTTTGACCGGGCGACGAGGCGGCTCAACGGCACACCGAGGACGGCGTGGGGGCCGACGACGTGCACGTACAAGGTGACGGATGCTGATGACAACACCGCGGCCGGCGACGCGGCCGAGCTGGAGTTCACGATCAGAGTGAAGCGGCCGGTTCTGACAGTGAGCCCGGATCTGACGGTTACGGAGGGAGACAGTGGGACGTTCACTGTGCAGCCGTCTATGCAGCCGACCGGAACGGTGACGGTGACGGTGTCGAGTGGGGACACCAAGGTGGCGACGGTGAGTCCGGCAAGCCTGACTTTCACCGCGACCAACTACACCACGGCCAAGACGGTGACGGTGACGGGCGTGAAGGACGTTGACGGGCTGGACGACAGCACGACCGTCCGTCTGAGCGCGAGTAGCGGCGGCTACAACAACGTGTCGGCGTCGGTGAACGTGACGGTGGACGACTCTTACGAGCCTCCTGTGGTACCGCAGAGCCTGACGGTCGTCGAGGGCGGCAGTACGCCTTTCACGGTGGCGTTGGCGACGCAGCCGACCGGCACGGTGACGGTGTCCGTGTCGAGCGCGGACACCGAGGTGGCAGGGGTGACTGAATCGAGTCTGACCTTCACTCGGACCAACTACAGCACGCCGCAGACGGTGAACGTAACGGGCGCCCAGGATGATGACGCGTCTGACGAGAACACGACGGTTGAAGTGGCGGCCAACGGCGGCGGCTATGGCGGTGAGTCGGCGTCAGTCAAGGTGAGGGTGAATGATGACGACGAACGGGGTTTGATTGTGAGCCCGTCGAAGCTGACGATCGACGAGGGTAACACCGGCAGCTTTACCGTGGCGCTGGCGACGCGTCCGACGGGCGCTGTGACGGTGAGGGTGTCGAGCGGGGACACCGGGGTGGCAACGGTGAGTCCGTCGAGCCTTACCTTCAGGACGACCAGCTACAGCACGCCGCAGACCGTGACGGTGACGGTTGGACGGGACGCTGACGCGTCCGACGAGAACACGAGCGTCAACCTGCGCGCTAGCGGCGGCGACTACGGCGGTATCTCGGCGTCGGTGCCCGTGATGAGGACCGATCCTGACATACCTGTCCTGTTGGTGAGCCCGTCGGAGCTGACTGTCGACGAAACCGACACTGGCAGCTTCACCGTGGCGCTGGCGACGCGTCCGACGGGCACTGTGACGGTGAGCGTGGCGAGCGGTGATACCGGGGCGGTGACGGTGAGTAAGTCGAGCCTCACTTTCAGGACGACCAACTACGGTACGCCGCAGACGGTGACGGTGACGGGCGTGGATGATGCCGATGCGTCAGACGAGAGCACGACTGTCAGGCTGAGGGCAAGCGGCGGCGACTACGGCAATGTGTCGGCGTCGGTGAGTGTGAGTGTGACGGACGACGACACGCAGGGCCTGATGCTGAGCAAGGCGAGCGTGGCGGTCGCCGAGGGCGGTTCCAACACCTTCAAGGTGAAGTTGGCGACGCAGCCGACTGCCTCGGTGACGGTGTCCGTGTCGAGTCAGGAAGCCGGCGAAGCGACGGCGAGCCTGGCGTCCTTGAGCTTCTCCACAGCTAACTACGGCACGTGGCAGACGGTGACGGTCAGGGGCGTGGAGGATCCTGATGCGGAAGACGAGGCCACGACCGTCGATCTGAGCGCGAGCGGCGGCGACTACGGCAATGTGTCGGCGTCGGTGCGCGTGACGGTAGACGACGATGACATGTACGAGCCTCCGATTGTCCCGCGGTCCGTGGAGGTCAACGAGGGCGGTACGGCCACCTTCAGCGTGACGCTGTCGACGCAGCCGACGAGCACGGTGACGGTGAGTGTGTCGAGCGGGGACACAGGGGCAGCGACGGCGAGTCCAGCGTCCTTGAGCTTCACCGCGGCGAACTACAGCACGTCGCAGACCGTGACGGTGACGGGCGTCCAGGACGCTGATGCGTCTGACGAGAGGACGAGCATCAGCGTCAGCGCGAGCGGCGGCGGCTATGGCGGTGAGTCGTCGTCGGTGAGCGTGACCGTGACGGACGACGATACACAGGGCCTG
>JAPOVF010000102.1 GCA_026708285.1 Acidobacteriota bacterium | reverse complement strand
GATCCGGCGGATGTGCGTCGTGCGGCCGTTCTTCTTCCAGTCCGTGTCGCTGCGGGTGTAGAGGAGCTGGGCGCCGTCCGGGGAGATGCGCGGACTGCCGACGCCGGGCACATCGATCAGCTCGACGATCGTGATCGGCCGTTTGTCCCCCGCGAAGCTCGGCGCCACGGCCGCAGCAACGACAAGAGCAAGGGCCGCGGCCGGGAGAACAGACCGGTGCAAGCCGCCGGCGTGCAGCGTCAAGGCGCGTGTCATCGGATCTCCTCGCTGTCGTCCGGGGATAGGGTTCCGCCGATCATCGTATCTCGCTGAAGGAGGTCGACACTGCCTGAGCACCGCTTCGTCGCCGGCACCATCGCCGCCCTGTCCCTGCTCGCCTGGGCCTGCCAACCGGGCGCTCCGACCTTCGACATGGTCATCGAAGGAGGCACGATCCATGACGGCTCGGGAAGCGACCCGTTCGTCGCCGACGTCGGCATCCGCGGCGACACGATCACCGCGATCGGCGACCTCGAAGGCGCAAGTTCGGCCGACAGGATAGACGCCACGGGGCTGGCAGTGGCGCCAGGCTTCATCAACGTCCTGAGCTGGGCGGCCGAGACGCTGAGGATCGACGGACGCTCCCAGAGCGACATTCGACAGGGCGTGACGCTTGAGGTCTTCGGCGAAGGAACGTCACTGGGTCCGCTCAACGAGACGATGAAGGAGCAGATCGAGGAACAGCAGTTGGACGACTACCGCTACGCCGTCGACTGGACGACGCTCGACGAAGGGCTCGAGCGCCTGGTGGCTGGCGGCATCGCCCCGAACGTCGCCTCGTTCGTCGGCGCGACCACGGTGCGCATCCATGAACTCGGCTACGAGGACCGGGCGCCGACGGAATCCGAGCTCGAACGCATGCGCGAACTCGTCCACCAGGCGATGAAGGAGGGAGCGCTCGGCCTCGGAACGTCTCTCATCTACGCCCCGGCGTTCTACGCCAGTACCCAGGAGTTGGTCGAGCTGGCCAGGGTTGCGGCCGAGTACGACGGCATGTACATCTCGCACATCCGCGACGAGGGAAACCAGTTCCTCGAGGCGCTCGACGAGTTCCTCGACGTGGCGCGCAAGGCGGGGATCAGGGCCGAGGTCTACCACTTCAAGGCCAAGGGCGAAGCGAACCGGCCGAAGCTCGACCTGGCGATCGAACGGATCGAGCAGGCCCGCGCCGAAGGACTCCAGGTGTCCGCCAACATGTACACCTACGCCGCCAGCTCCACCGGCCTCAACGCGACCCTGCCGCCCTGGGTACAGGAAGGCGGCCTCGAAGCCTGGATCGAGCGGATGCAGGACCCCGCCGTCCGCCAGCGACTGCACGAAGAAGTGGCCAGACCCGCGGTCGGCTGGACCAACAACCTGACGCTGGCGAGCGGACCCGAAGGCGTCCTGCTGGTCGGCTTTCGCAGCGACGAGCTCAAGCGCTACACCGGCTGGACGCTGGCGGAGGTCGCCGCGGACCTCGGGCTCGACCCGTACGACGCGATCATGGATCTGGTCATTCGGGACGGGAGCCGGGTGCAGGCGGTCTACTTTGCGATGAACGAAGCCGACCTGGCGAAGAAGGCTGCACTTCCATGGATGACCTTCGGCTCGGACGGCGGCTCGATGGCGCCCGAGGGCGTGTTCCTGGAGTCCCAGCCCCATCCGCGTGCATACGGCAACTTCGCTCGGGTCCTCGGCATGCTCGTGCGCGAGCAGAAGGCGCTGTCGCTGGCGGAAGCGGTACGGAAGATGACCTCGATGCCGGCCCGGAACCTCCGGCTCGACCGGCGCGGAACTCTCGAGGAGGGGTTCTACGCCGATGTCGTCGTGTTCGATCCGGAAACCGTCACTGACCACGCCACGTTCCAGCAGCCGCACCAGTACGCGACCGGCGTGCAGCATGTCCTGGTCAACGGCGTCCCGGTCCTGCGCGACGGCGAGCACACCGGAGCTACGCCGGGCCGGGTCGTGCGCGGCCCGGGATTCCGTCCCGCGACAGGAGGAGACCAGGAATGACGCGAGCCCATCTCCACAGCACCGCGATCGGCCATGCGTTGCTCGGCCTGATGCTGGCCGCAAACGCGCCGGCTCAGGATGCCGGGCTGGCACCGGAAGTTGCAGCGCAGGTCGACGCGGTCTTCAAGCCGTGGGACCGGGAAACCTCAGCCGGCTGCGCCGTCTCGGTGACCCGGGCCGGCGAAACCGCCTACGCCCGCGGCTTCGGCATGGCGCACCTGGAGCAGCCGGCGCCTATCACTCCCGACACGATCTTCGAGGCCGGCTCGGTTTCCAAGCAGTTCACCGCCACGGCGATCGTTCTCCTCGCGCTCGATGGCGAGCTCTCGCTCGATGACCCGGTGCGTGAGTACCTTCCCGAACTGCCGGACTTCGGCACGCCGATCACACTCCGCCACCTTCTGACGCACACCAGCGGGCTCAGAACGTTCCGGCCGCTGGTCGCGCTCCGGGGACGGCCCGACGGCTTCGCCGTGCACACCAACGCCGAGGTCCTGGCCCTCATGGCCCGGCAACGGGATCTCAACTTTCCACCGGGCGAGGAGTACCTCTACAGCAACGCTCCCTACATCCTGAGCGTGCTGCTCGCCGAGCGCGTCTCGGGGCAGTCCTTCAACGAGTTCACGACCGAACGCATCTTCAAGCCGCTAGGCATGACGAGCACACTCTGGCGGGACGACTTCACCCAGATCGTCAAGGGTCGCGCCACGGCTTACGGAAGCGGCAGGAGCGGCGGGCTCCACACCAACATGGCGAACACCGAGGTCTTCGGCAACGGCGGCCTGCTGACGACGGTGGGCGATCTGCAGCGCTGGAACCGGGAGCTCGACGAGCCCACGGTCCTCGGACAGCGATTCGTCGACATGCTGGAGACTCCCGGGCGGTTCAACGACGGGACCGAGAGCGACTACGCCCTCGGGCTCGCCATCGGCGAGCACCGCGGCGAACGCGAGATCGCTCACAGCGGCGGTACCGCCGGCTACCGGTCCTGGCTGGCCCGCTATCCCGACCGGGACCGCCTGTCGCTCGCCCTCCTGTGCAATCACGGCGACATCAGTACGGTCGCGGTCGGCCACCGGGTGATCGACGTCTTCCTCGGGCCGGCCGACGAAGCGGCGGACGCGGAGAGTCCGAAGCCGGGCATCGAGGTCCCGCTGGAAGAGTTGGAACGCTGGGCGGACCCCTATCTCCATACCCGCACCGACTCCATCGTCCGGATCACGGTCCGCGACGGCGCGCTCTCGTTCGGCACTGTGAGGACAAGGCCGCTCGGAGAAGACCGGTTCGCGGTCGGCCTGTCCGGCCTCGTCGTCGCGTTCGAGACGGAGGAAGACGGCACGAGAACACTGACCCTGGCGGATGATCCGGAGCGACGCTACCGGGCGATGCCCGCGGTGACGCCGACGCCCGGGGAGCTGGCGGAGTACGTCGGCTCCTACACGAGCGCCGAACTCGACGTGACGTACTCGGTCGAGTTCCAGGACGGCAAGCTGCTGTTCCGCCGTCCGCTCGAGAAACCGCGCACACTCGAGCCCCTGTTCCAGGACGCTTTCGAACTGAGCGATCCGCTGCTGGAGAGGTTTCCCGCGCGCGCACTGTTCAGCACCGTCGTCTCCTGGCCGGCGCGCTTCGAGCGGGATGCCGACGGCAGAGTGACCGTCCTCTTCATCAGCGATTCGTCGCGGGTGCGGCGGCTGCGGTTCGACCGCCGCTAGAGCCGCCCTTCAGCCGATGTCGCCGGTGTTCCCGGCCATCAGCCGGATCGCGGCCTTACGCGGCAGGAGACGCG
>JAPOVF010000124.1 GCA_026708285.1 Acidobacteriota bacterium | reverse complement strand
CGGAGCAGGTCCGCCGCGGCCTGCTCCGCCTCCGCACCGCTCAGGCGCGGCTCGCTCGCCGCTCCGGCTTCGCTCATGCGATCGCGATCAGGACCGCTTCCAGCGGCTGCCGTCCGGCGTGTCCTCCACCACCACCCCGGCGGCAGCCAGTTCCTCGCGGAGTTGGTCGGCAGCCGCGAAGTCCCGCGCCGTCCTCGCTTCACTCCTGGCCCGCACCAGTTTCTCGACTTCCGCGTCGTTCAGGCCGCGGTCCCCTTCTCCCCGCCCGGAACCGGAGTCCCCCGCCCAGACCGCGCCGTCCAGCACCCCAAGCACCTGGTCGGCTCGCTGCAACGCGCTCTCCACCCGGGTCCTGGCGCCGGCAGGCAGACCCCGGTCGATCATCCCGTTCACCTCGTGCACGAACCGGAACACCGCACCGAGGGCGGCGGACGTGTTCAGGTCGTCGGCGAGCGCGGAAGCGAACGCTTCCTCGAACGCAGCCGCGCCGGCTTCGATGGGCGCCGTATCGGCGGCCTGCTCCGCCTCGTGGGCGAGCCGGAACCGCATGTCGTCGATCCGCTTCAGCGCTCGTTCAGCCTCCGCCACCTTGGCAAACGTGAAGTCGAGCTGCTGGCGGTAGTGGACCGAGATCAGCAGGTAGCGGATCGAACGAACCGGCAGTCGCCTGGCCTGAAGGTCTTCCAGGGTGTGGCAGTTGCCGAGGGACTTGGACATCTTCTCGCCGTCGACGGTCAGGTGCTCCGAGTGGAGCCAGTACCGCGCCAGCGGGCTGCCGTTTGCCGATTCGCTCTGGGCGATCTCGTTCTCGTGATGCGGAAACAGGTTGTCGACACCTCCGCAGTGGATGTCGAAGGTGGTGCCCAGGTACTTCTGGCTCATCGCCGAGCACTCAATGTGCCATCCTGGCCGACCGGGGCCCCACGGCGACGCCCACTCCGGCTCACCTTCCTTGGCGCCCTTCCACAGAACGAAGTCGCGCGCGTCCTCCTTGCCGTACTCGTCGCTCTGCACGCGCTCGCCCCGGCGCACCTGTTCGACGTCGATGCCGGACAACTTGCCGTAGTCAGCGTCGGCGGCGATGCGGAAGAACACCGAACCGTCGGCCTGGTACGCGTAGCCCGCCTCCAGGAGCTGCTCGATCATCGCGATCATCTCGTCGATGTGGGCCGTGGCCCGCGGATAGTGCTCCACCGCCTCGATCCGAAGCGCCGACAGGTCCTCGAAGAACGACTCCACATGGGGTCGGGTGAAGTCGCCGATGTCGACGCCGTCCGAAATCGCTGCGGCGATGATCTTGTCCTCGACGTCCGTCAGGTTCATCGCCTGAGTGACGCGATAGCCGAAGAACCTGAGTGTCCTTCGCAGTACGTCCTCGAACACGAACGTGCGCAGGTTGCCGATGTGGACGCGGTCGTAGACGGTCGGACCGCAGGTGTAGAGGCGGACGTGACCGGGCTCGAGCGGCTCGAACTCTTCAAGCCGTCGCCCAAGAGAGTTGTAGAGCTTCACCGGTACCATCGCGCGACTCCAAGCCACCTTGAACCCGGACGGCGCGATTCGCGCCACCCACGCTACCCATTCCGAACGCCCGCCATCGGGCGCGCGGACGGCACCGGCGACAGTAGCAACGGCCACCGGGGCGGTCCAGCCGCCGCCCGCCTCGGAGCGAGCGGACCGCCTCAGAGGTCGACTTCGACCGAGCCCCCCACCCAGCTCAGGGCGAGGCGATCACCAAACCTGTCGAAGGCCTCCTGAGAGCTGAAGTCCAGACTTCCGCTGCCGTTGGCGAACGCCGTGAAGCGAACGATGGCCACCGTGCCGCCGCCGTTCAGACCCTCGACCGACCCGAGATGGGTCGCGCCGACGACGAGCTGGCCCGACGCGGACTCCTGGGCTTCAAGGCTCGGGAACGCGCCGTCGTCCACCCCCTCGTAGCGCAGCAGGTTGGCGGGGAACAGGAGTTCAAAGCCCAGGCCGTACAGATCCTGGACGCCCGCTGCGTAGATTTCGACCTCGAGCGCCGCTCCCAGCACGGTGCCCCGCAGCCCGATCGACTCGTCCCCGACCTGCCCGGCCAGGAAGCTGACACCCCGCGGCGGCCGGGACGTCGGCGCCGTCGGGCTTCCGCTCCCACTGTCGCAAGCCGCCAGGCCAAGCGCCACCAGAACGGCTGCCCGCCGTAACGGCAAGCGCGCGGGCACCCCTCCCACCCGTGCGCTCAGAGGCCACCGCCGGCGTGCACGACTTCGCCCGCGCGCAGCCGGCGGAGAAAGCTCCTGGCCCGCTGTCTTCGCAGCCCACGCAGCCGATCGACGAACAGCACGCCGTCCAGGTGGTCCAACTCGTGCTGAATGGCCCGCGCTTCGAGCTCCTCGGCATGCATTTCGAAGGGAACGCCTTCCAGGTCGACGGCTGCGACTCGAACCGTGGCGGGCCGGGTGACCTTCTCCGTGAAGTCGGGGATCGACAGACAGCCTTCCGTATCCGTGTCCACGCCAGCCGACTCGACGACTCGCGGATTCACCAGAACCCGCACCGCGTCAGGGTCCGTTCCGGCCGTCGCATCGATTACCGCTACGCGTAGCTCGACACCGACCTGAGGCGCGGCAAGGCCGACGCCGGGTGCCTCGTGCATCGTCTCGACCAGGTCCCCCACCAGACGCACGAGATCGGGACCGAACTCCTCGACGGGCGCGCACTGCACCCGCAACACGGGGTCCGGGTAGAGACGGATCGGAAGAACGGACATGCAATCCCTACGCGGCGTGGAGCCGCCCCGATCATACGGGAAGGAGGCGCCTGATGACGCCACCGTCCCCACGAGTAGACACCACTGTGACGTTCCCGCTACGGTTTCGCCGAGGCCGTACGTTTCGTTGCCTTTCCGGATTTGGCACGCGGATTGCTCGACCCCTGGTGGTAGCGTGCAGACTCCGAGCCCGTTGGAGGTAGAGAGATGAGATGTACCCTCCCGCAAGCCCTACTGATCGTCCTTGTGGCAGGCGCCGCGACCGCCACGCAGGCTCAGACGCAGCCACAGGAAGAGCGAGAGCTCGACGGCGTCTACAGCCTGGTCGGCGCGTTGGACGGAGATGCGACCCTGTTCGCGGCCCGTTCCGGTGCCCAGAGCGAGTTGGAGATTCACCTTCCGGTCCTGCGCGGAGACCGAATCTGGACCAATCCGTATGGCCGCCTGGCCGTGCTGATGTCCGACCGCTCGATTCTCGCCCTCGACCACGACAGCGAGGTCACGTTCGCCCAGATCGCCGGCTCACCAGACGCGGACGATACGGACTCCCTCTACGTCCTGCACCGGGGCCGGTTGGGCCTTGAGGTCGCGAACAACCTGCTGGACTGGGAGCTGCCGGCAATCGACACGACGAACTCCCGGGTCTACGCCAAGCAGGGGGGCCGCTACCAGGTCCAGAGCGACGGCGACCGCTGGACGGAAATCGTCGTACAGGACGGCTTCGCGGAGGTCGTCACCCAGCGCGGTTCGGTGATCGTCCGTGATGGTGAAGCGCTCCTGGTTCAAGGTATCGACGACCCGTGGATCGAGCTCCAGAGCGGGGCCGGCGCGGCCGCCCTGGCCCTGGATGAATGGGTGGAAGCTCACCGCGCTCGCCTCGCAGCGTACGCGTCCGTCGATGTCGACAGCTACGGGTCCAGTCTGACCGACCACGGCCAGTGGGTGGAAGTCGAGGATGGCCGAGCCTGGAAACCCGCGGTCGAGGACGACTGGCAGCCCTACAGCCGGGGCCGCTGGACGCATACTCCCGCCGGACTGTACTGGGTCGCCCGCGACCCCTGGGGTCCCCTCACCTACC
>JAPOVF010000321.1:1900-3841 GCA_026708285.1 Acidobacteriota bacterium | reverse complement strand
TGGGCAATGCAAACTCCCACGAGCCGAAGGACCTGCCGATCCTGGTAGCGGGCGGTGGCTTCAGCCACGGCCAGCACATCGTGCACGAGGGCAATCACAACGCGCCGCTTTGCAATCTGTACGTGACGCTGCTCCAGTCGATGGGCGTGGAGACGGACTCGTTCGGTCAGAGCACCAGCACGCTGACCTGGGCCTAGGCTTTCGCGCAGCCGACCGGGGTTGCACTAGACCTACCGGAACCCGCGAGCGACTCAGGTCAGATGGGATAGATCTCGACGTAGCCGCCTTCTCCGTCTTCGCCTCGGGTTCCGCTGCCACCAGCAAACGGCGTTTGGCCAGTGCCCGTTCGACCTGACGCAGCGGCGCCGCCCGCGCCGCCAGAGCCGCCTCTACCGCCACCGCCGACGACGATTTCGATCTGATCGTCTTTCGCCAGACCGGTCAGGATCACGAAGGTCTTTTCTCCCATGCGTCCAGCGTCGCCAGAGCCTGGGCCTGGTCCCGATGAAGGCGGGAAGAGCGCTCCCTGTTCATATCTCGCGCTAGGAGTACCGCCACTTCCACCAGCGCCGCCTCTGCCGCCGCTGGCTCGAGTCTCTGTGCCGTCGTGAGTGACTGTGCTCCTGCCGCCGTCAGCTCCTCTGGCTCCGCTGGATCCGTACTCACCTCTTTCCGTTGTGCTGCTTCCTCCCGCGTCCCCACCGGCGCCACCGGCGCCACCCTGACCCGCTTGGATGAGGGCTATGCCGCTGGTGTTGTTCCACGGCCAACTGAAGGATGCAGATTCGTCGAATCGCTTCTTGGAAGGAGTGGAGTCTTCGGGGATGTCCTCGATCTTCAGGTCGATCTCCAACGACCACTCACTGATTCCGTACGTGCTGCTTACGGCTCGTGCTCTGAATACGTATGGTTCGTCTGCGACCAGATTGTCGAAGGTGAACTCATTTGAGATCGTAGACAGAATTTCGGTACCAAACTCTTCATCGATCTTGCGGATTTGGAGATCGTATCTGTCGACTGCGGGGTTCCACTTCACAGTCGCAGACGTCTCTGTGTACCCGGCAACTTCGAAGCCGATCGGTGCAGTTGGCCTTGGGAGCGGTTGCTCGGACTGGGGTGAAGTTGTGTTGACTTGTAGTCTTGTCATGGTTCCTCGGAGAGTCGGAGGGTTTCTGTTCGTCTTTGCCGGCTTTCGCCGGGCTCCCTTCTCATGACCGGCGATCCTGGTTGAAGATCGGGACGCCTACGCGCCTTCGTGTGTCACCTTCTCGCCCCGGTCCCCTGGCCGCGGACAGGTGCCGCTTCGCGATCATCGGAAACGCGCTGAGGTGCTGATAGGGATTCGCTGAGTCCGGTACCGGGGAACTACGCGTTGCTTCGTCCAGTGGCGGGGCTTGTCGCAACCGGTGTAGGCCGCCAGCCTGAGGGAGAAGCTGCTCTGATCTACCGCGCCCAGCAGATCCACGGTGAACGAAGACAGCGCGGTAGATTTACCGCATCGGGCCGGTTGTTCGCGGCCAAGCCGTCGGAGACGTCGATCTGCGAACCGGCGCTCTCGAGGACTCCTAACGGGCCGACCGCGCTCGGCGGAGTCGGTCCACCTCAGTGCTCTCGAGTCCAGCGAGGTCGGCGGCGCCGCTCTGTACCTTGAACGCGGCTTCGACGATGTCGTCGACATCGGTCTCCGTGCCTAACAGGAGCTGGTGGGGCAGCCAGACGGACTCCCGGTAGGCGGCGCGCTCGGCGTTCGGACAGGTCGCGGCCGGCACAGCAGCGAGCGCGGCGCTCCAGGCCGGGTAGCGGGCCGAGTCGGGGCGAAGCAGCTCGCTCACGGAAAGCGACTCGTAGAAACGGCCGTCGGCCGGCACGCCTTCGGCTTCGAGGGCAGCGACGAAGACGTCGCGGTCGATGCCCGCAAAGGCGTTGCTGTCGAAACGGAAC
>JAPOVF010000321.1:0-1825 GCA_026708285.1 Acidobacteriota bacterium | reverse complement strand
GCTGCACTTCCAGGATCGCCGCTTGCAGATCGGTCATCCGGTAGTTGTGGCCGACGACGGGGGCCGGCTCCGCGGCCCCGGGGCGTTGGCGGCCGCAGTTGACCAGGGCGTGGAGACGGTCGAGAAGAGCGTCGTCAGAGGTCGTCACGATGCCGCCTTCGCCGGCGGTCATCAGCTTCGAGGTCTGGAAGCTGAAGGACCCGGCGTCACCCCAGGAGCCGACGCCGCGGCCGCGCCAGCGGGCGCCGTGGGCGTGCGCGCAGTCCTCGAGTACGGCGAGTCCGTGCTTCCCGGCAAGCTCTCCGATCGCGTCGAGGTCGGCGATGGTCATTGCCAGATGCACCGGCACGATCGCCTGGGTGCGCTCCGTGACCAGGGCCGCCGCCGACTCGACATCGATGCACCAGGTCTCCGGTTCGATGTCCGCGAAAACCGGCACGCAGCCCGCGAACAGCGCGGCCGAGGCTGTCGCCTCGAAGGTGTAGGCCGGCACGATGACCTCCGCACCCGGTTCCACGCCCATCGCCTGCAGTGCGACTTCGAGCGAGACCGTGCCGTTCGCGACGCAGAGCGCGTCCGTGCAGTCGTGCCGTTCGGCGAAGGCTCGGGCGAAGGACGCAGCGCGGGTGTTGGGCAGGGGAAAGCCTCCCCAGTCGCCCTCACGCAGCGCGGCGACGACGGCCCGCTCTTCTTCCGGTCCGCGCGCCGGCCACTGCGGCCAGGAACCGGTGCGAACCGGCGTACCGCCCAACAGGGCGAGCTTGGAGGAGTCGCGGCCGGACACGCGGCGACGCTACCAGCGCGCGAAGGAGGTCTGGGTGCCGTGCCGGGTCACCGAGTCGCTGGCGTAACGGACGCCAAACGCGGCGGCCGCGCGGCCGTCGGCCGAGGCAGGCAGTGCGGCGGCGAAGGCGCCGTTGAAGGCGTCTCCGGCGCCCGTCGTGTCGACCGCGTCGACCTCGGGTGCGGGAACCAGGGTCGGCGCCGATCCGGGTTCGGCCAGCAGGACGCCGGCGGGACCCAGTGTGAGAGCGGCGCCGCCGTAGCCCAGATCCAGCAACTCCGATGCCGCGTCGGCGGCGCTGGCCGCGTCGATCCGCTCGCCTGCGCGGCCGAGCAGCACCGCGCACTCGACCTCGTTCGGCGTCACCCAGGCGATCTGCTCGGGTTCGAGGCCGGGATCGGTGTGTTCGTCGATGGGCGCGGGGTTCCAGATCACCGGCACGCGGGAGGCGGCGGCGCGTTTGACCGCATCTCGCACACCGTCGGCGGGCGTCTCGTTCTGGATCAGGAGCAATCCGGCTTCCTCCACGGGCACCGACGCGAGCGCATTCGCCGTTACACGCGAGTTCGCGCCGGGCGAGTTCATGATCCGGTTGTCTCCGGTGCCGGCCTCGACCCAGACCGCGGACAGGCCGGTGTGGACGTCGTCGAGTACGAGCAGATGGCGGGTGTCGAGGCCGGCCTCCACGAACACCCGCCGCTGGGCGTCGCCGTTCGCGTCGTTGCCGACGGCGCCGGCAAAGTAGACGGTCGGCGTCTCGCCATCGAGCGCGCCGCGGCACCGCACGGCCGCCACCGCCTGATTGGCGCCCTTGCCGCCGCAGGATTCGAACAGCTCGGTGCCGGTGACCGTCTCCCCCTGCCGGGGCAGACGGGGATGCCGGAAGATCAGGTCGTAGTTGACCGAACCGATGACGAGCAGTGGGCCGGTCAAGGGCTCAACCGGTGTCCCAGCGCAGGTTCCTGGCGCCGAGCGTGAAGGCCACGCCCCCGATGGCCACCAGAACGGCGCAGGGCAACAGCATCTCGCTCAGCGTGAAGC
>JAPOVF010000228.1 GCA_026708285.1 Acidobacteriota bacterium | reverse complement strand
CGACCGGCAGGCTGTAGACGGCCCAGACGCCGGTCATGTCGCTCGAGATCAGCAGCCGGCTCTCGTCGGCCGAGAACGAGGCGCCGCCGTAGGACGTCGTGTTGTGGAACGCAGCGGCGCTGTAGACCGCCGGCTGGTCCGCGGGCGGTTCGCTGCCGGCGGCGCAGCCGAGAACGGCGAACGCGACGAGGGCGGCTGGCACGGAAAGAGAAAACCGGCGCCGGCCAAGAAGTCCACGGACCGGGAATCGGGTGAGAGATGTCATGACAGAGCCTCCTGGAGGGGCGGTTCGGGTTGGAGCGGCCTAGCCTCAAGGAGGCGCGTCGTGCAGCCAACCGGCCTGTTCGAGGATCGAGATCGCGGCAAGGTCCACCAGCTTCTCGCCCGCGCCGACCTCGACGATCGTAGCTTCCCTGCCACCGTAGCCGCCCTGGGCCGCCGCGGCGATCGTGGGGAAGTAGGCGAGTTCGCCGTTCGTGTAACCGGCGAAGAAGACATGAGGCACCTGAGCCTCGGCCCGCAGCCGGAGCTGGTGCTCGACGAAGAACTCGCCCGGAAAGGTGGCCAGCGCGAACTGACGTTCGTCACGACCGCCGAGGACCAGCGTGTTCACTTCGGCCTCACGTTCGCGCGGGAAGCGTGCGCGGTACCTCTGAAGCGACGCTTCCAGCCCGTGACGGCGAAAACCCTCTTCGACCACCGGAGAGTCCAGGTCCCAGCGCGGATCGAGCGTCACCAGGTGGCGCTTCACGGACAGGGTCGCCGGATCGTGGAACGCCTCCGCCGCGGCCAGGTCGGCCCGGACCCGGAGCACCTCCTGGCCCAGCCGCTCTCCCGCCATCCGGACCTGCTCGAAGCCGCCCTCCGCGGGCGGCGTCTTGTCCCAGAACGGGTTGATGTCGCCGGCGGCGCCCTGGAGGAGCATCGGCACACCGCCTCCGCGGTCGGCGACCAGGGCCGCCATCGCGCCCGGATAGTCGGCCGAGACGAGCATGTTCTCGGGCCCGAGGATGACCGGGTGAACGGCAAAGTTGACCACCGTGGCGATCGCTTCGCCGTCCGCGCCGTCGACCGCCAGTACGCCGACCGACTCGTCGAGCGGCCCGGTCGGCAACCGCTCGCGGTTGCGCCAGAACATCTCGACGCTGCCATCGGCAAGCACGCGACGCCGGTTGTGCCCCTCGCTCGCACGGCCCCAGCCCAAGGCGACGCGGGCCGGGCGGAGAGCGGCGTGAGCCTCCAGCACGACGCCGGCGATCTTCTGTTCCAGTTGCCGGACCCACGGGCTCCCGGCGCTCGGGAAGTCCGCCTCGAAAAGCGGCGCGGAGTGCGTGTGCGACGCGTTCAGCAGCACGTGGTCGAAGCCGGCCGCATCCAGGACCGCCTGCCGTACGGCCAAGGTGTTCTCCTTGCGGATCGAGCCGAGATCGAGCGTCACCAGCGCAACGGTCTCGCCGCCTGCCTCGAGCACGAGCGCTCGCGCGTAGAGCGGGTCGTGGACTCCCGTCGACCGGTTCGTTCCGCGCGCGCCGTAACCGTACAGCAGGGAGCCAGCCGGCGGTGTGATCTCGACCGCCTCGGCGCCGGCGTGTAGTTGGGCTGTCGTTGGCGGCGGACTCAGCACGAACGCTCCAAGGACGATGACGACTGTTACGACAATCGTCGCAGAAGGCCGGCGCACCCAGTTCCCGCGCCAAGGGCTCTTAATTCTCGCCACCGCCCAAAGTGCCCCAGGGCACCCTGCCCAGTGGATCGCGCAGGATGCGCCGTGCCACGACCATCCGGTGAACCTCGTCCGGACCGTCGTAGAGCCGGGCGTAGCGCGCCTCCCGGTACATCTTCTCGAGCGGCGTGTCGCCGGTAACACCGAGCGCGCCGTGGACCTGGATCGCCCGGTCGATCACGTTGTGGAGCATCCGCGCGCCCCAGAACTTGATCAGGGAGATCTCGACCCGGGCCTGTTCGCCCCGGTCCATCGCCTCGGCGGCGTCCAGGGTCATCAGCCGGGCCGCCTGGATCTCGGCCGCCGACTCGGCGACGTAGCGCTGGATCTCGCCCTTCTCCGACAGGTACGAGCCGTGCGCCCAGCGCGACTTGGCGCGATCGCACATCAGCTCGAAGGCGCGCTGGGCCTGGCCCAGCCAGCGCATGCAGTGGAAGATCCGGCCCGGTCCCAAGCGCCTCTGGGCGATGACGAAGCCCTCGCCGCGGCCGCCGAGGATGTTGTCCTTCGGCACCCGGACATCGTTGTAGCGCACCTCGCAGTGCTGGCCCGACGTGGTGCCCATCGTCGGCACCGCTCTCACGATCTCGTAGCCCGGGGTGTCCGTCGGCACGATGATCGACGAGAACTTGCGGTGCCCCTGGGCCTCGGGCTCGGTCAACGCGAAGCAGGTCGTGAACGCGGCCCGGCTGGCGCCGCTGGTGAACCACTTGTGACCGTTGATCACCCAGTCGTCGCCGTCGAGCACCGCCCGCGTCTGCATCAGGGTCGGGTCGGAGCCGGCAACTTCGGGCTCGGTGAGGCCGACCGACGGATAGATGTCGCCCGCCACGAGCGGCTTCAGCCAGCGCTCCCTCTGCTCGTCGCTGGCGTACAGGTGGAGCATGATCGAGTCCTGCATCGTGGCGGAGCCGACGGCGATCTGCCCGTAGTGCGAACGGCCGATGATCTCGTTCAGGTAGACGAAGGGCATGAGCGGCAGCCCGCCGCCGCCGATCTCGGCCGGGTGCCCCAGAGCCCACAGGCCCCGCTGCTTGGCCAGCGCCTTGAGTTCGGCCATCCGGCCGCGCGTGCGGTCCTCTCCCGACTCCGACTCCAGCTCCGGCTCCGCCGGGATCACCTCGCCGTCGATGAACTCCCGCATCCGTTCGCGGAGCTCGACCACCTCGTCCGTCAGACCGTACCTGCCCATGCCTTTCTCCTTCGACCGCTGTTCGGGAACAGCCGCCGATGATGCCACAGAGGCAGGGACCTGTTCGCTTGCCGACTCGCGCTACGCGGCTCTTCGGGACACCATCCTGGTGCGGATGGGGCTGCTCAGGATCCCGACCTCCAGGCCGTCGGCCGGCAACTCGTCGGATTCAGGTTCCAGTCGCCATTTCCGAACCAGAGCGGCCAGTCCGGACACGAGGACGGCCATGGCCAGGGGCACGCCCCTGCAGCCCCTGGGCTCCAGGCCGAACGGCAGGTAACCCCCCCGCGGGCACGCCTGTCCCTCCAGCCAGCGCTCAGGCCTGAACTCTTCGGCGTCGTCCCAGTACTCGACCCGGCGGTGCATCACGTGCGTGACGACCTCGACCAGAGTGCCCTTGGGGATGAAGTAGCCGCCGAGTGACGTGTCCCGCACCGCCCTGCGGGGAACCAGGAGCGGGGCCGCGGGCTGAAGACGAAGTAGCTCGTTGAAGACGGCCTCGGCGTAGGGGAGCCGCTCGAGATCCTCGGCACAGAGCGGCCGGTCGCCGGCGACGCGATCCACTTCCTCTTCGAGCCGCGCCCGAACCTCCGGATTGCGGCCCAGGTAGTGCGGAATGTAGGCCATCGCATGAACAGCCGGATCCCAGGCGCCGACGAAAGCCGCGTACGCCTCGTCGCGAATCTCCGAGTCACTGCCGAAGGACCAGTCCGACTCTCCCCGCTCCGTCGCCTGGACAAAGTGCGCGATCAGGCTCGTTTCCCGGCTGTCGGGATCCCTGGCCTTCCGGATCGAGTCGTACACGACCTCGTCGAGCGGCCTGATCGCCTTGCGCGCCTTCAGATCGTGCGGCAGGGGCAGCTTCCTGAGCAGCCTGTATCCGGGCATGGCGAACACGATGAAGCTGAGCTTGGCTGCTCTCATCATCGCCAGACCGGGCCCAGGGCCCAGTTCACGCCCGGCGCCGAGCATCGAAGTTGTCAGCGCGTTCCACGTGTAGCGCTCGACCTCGGCCCGGAAATCGACGGTGCTTCCCTCCGTGAGCTCCTCGGCGAAGGACGACGCCTCCGAGACGGCGATCCGCCTGAACGCCGCCGTCCGCTCGGGGGTAAACGCGGTGATCGTGAGGTCCGTGAGACGCCGGTGCTCGTCGCCGAACGGCGTCCTGGCGAGGCAGGGGGACTGAATGACCTCGAAGGCGAAAGCCGGAGTGTCCTTCTGAAACAACTCGGGCTTCCGCACCAGGTCCTCGGCGATGTCCGGGTCGAAGACCGCGCAGTGCCCACCGTTGGGCACTTCGAAGTAGACGATGTCGCCCCACTGTTCGTGGAGCCAGTGGAAGAAACCGGTGTAGTCGGCCGCCAGCCGGCGCATGGTCTGGAGCTTCTTCCGTGGCGGGCCCGGCGGAAGCTGGCGTCGCGGCTTGGCTTCTGTCTGCTGCATGGCCGAAGCGAGTCTATCGAGACGACCCGAGGCCGCTGGCGCGCGCCGACCGGGGCTGAAGCGAGTCGTCACGGAATCGTCGCTCCTGACCGGCCCGTCATCAAAAGAACGTCGCAGCAGCTCGCTAGCTTGGCCGGGTGGCGACCCGACCTCTCGATTCGTCCCCCGAACAGCCCGTGTCACTGCCGCCCGTCGCGATGCTGGGAAAGCTCGCAGCTCTCCGACGGATGACGAACGTCGTGGGGTTCTTCAACGAGCTCCACGGCACCTATGGCGACATCGTCCGGTTCGACGTGCCGGGCCGCACACACATCGCCGTCTTCGAGGCCGATCTGGTCCGGCAAGTGCTGGAGGCGCAGGCGGACGCCCTCCCTCCGTTGAATCCCGTTAGCTCCTTCGAGGTTGTCCAGGCGGAGGTTCTGGCCAGAAAGCCGCCGGGCGAGGACCATGCTCGCCTCCAGGAACTCGTCGCGTCGGCGTACACACCCGAGCGCATCGCGTTCCAGGACCAGGTCGCGGCCGAGGAAGGTGAGCGCCTGGCGGACTCGCTAAACCCAGGCGCCGTCGACCTCCGGGCCAGCGCCGAGGAGTTCGCCTACCGCACCCTGGCGCGGATCGTCATCGGCGGCGGCGAGGAGCTGGGACGTGAAGTCGTGTCTCCCAGTCTGCTTGCGATCAAGTTCAACTTCATCCTGTTCGCCATGCCAGGCTATCGGTTCGTCAAGAGACTGCCACTCCCGCACGACCTGAAAGCCCGCAAGGCAATCCGGCCGCTCGACGAGGTCACATACCGGGAGATCGACAGAGCCAGGAGGAGTGACGCCGTCCCCGTGAGCATGGTCGGTCACCTGGTCCGGGCAGCAAGCAGATTCGACTGGCGGTTTGACGACGACAGGCATATTCGCGACGAGGCCTACGCCATCCTCCTCGGCGCTGTCGATGGAATCGTCCACACTCTGTCGCTCGCACCGTACTACCTCGGACGTCACCCCGAGGTCCAGGCGCTCCTCGAGGAAGAAGTCGATCGCACTACTGACCTGAGCCGCCTGCGGAACACGCGAGCCGTGGTCATGGAGCTTCTGCGTGTCCAGCCGCCGGCGACCATCCTCGTTCCCCGAGTGGCGGTCAGGGACTGCACGATCGGCGGTTACCTGATCCCCAAGGGTGCTTTCGTCGACGTTGGCATCCACACCATCCATCGTCGGCCGGACTACTGGCAGGAACCTGATTCGTTCCGCCCCGAAAGGTGGCTCGACGGCACGCGCCCGGGCTGCCATTTCATGCCGTTCAGTCTCCCGCCGAAGCAGTGCCAGGGGGCCGACCTGGCGCCGAAGCTGATGACCGCGGCGCTGGCCGCCGTGGCGAGGCGTTGGCGGCTCGAGTACGGCGGCGCCGAGTTTCCGCCGCCCGTCGGGCTTCGGCCCGGTTCATTCAGCGGTGGAGTGACCGCCAGCGTCACTGCCAGGCCGGCGAACGGCCGCGCAACTCCTCCTGAACCTCACTTCGGCCAGCCCGAGGATCAGCCCGAATGAGCCAAGCGACCGCCGGCGGCGCTGCCCTGCCGCCCGGACCGAAGGGGCGCAGGCTCTACAACGTGCGGCAGCGGCTCTACTGCCACTCGGACTTCATGGACGAACTCCACCGCGAGTACGGCGACATCGCTTTCTTCGAGATCCCGGCCCGCAAGTGCGCGGCCGTCTTCAGCGCCGATCTGATTCACGAAGTCCTCGTCGAGCAGGAGCCGTATTTCCAGCCGTACTACCCGAAGACCTCGTACAACCTGATTCCGTCGCCCTGCCTGGCGACGTCCCGCTTCGAGACGCACACGGAACTTGAGAAGGTGATGAGCGGGGCGTTCACGCCGGAGCGCATGCGCGCCTACGGGAAGGCGATCATCCGCAACGCCCTCACCTTCCGCGAGCGCCTCGCGTCGAACGGCAGCGTCGACTTCAAGTACGAGGCCGAGCGGTACACCTGGGGTTCCCTGCTGGATGCTGTGATCGGAGTCGACTTCAAGGTCGAGCCAGAACTCGGTAAATCCGTTCTCGACGCGATGAAGAGCGACATGCTCCTGTCGCTGCTTCCCTTCGGCCTGGCGCTCAAGAGACTGCCGCTGCCGCACAACATCCGGACCGCCCGGCAGATCAAGGCTCTCGACGAACAGACCTACCGGTCGATCGAGCGAGCCCGCGACCGGGCCCGTCCCGGCGAGAACGTGATCTCCCACTTCGTGCGCGCCGCAGACGAAGGCGTCGTCGACTGGAGCTTCCCGGACGACTCGGAGATCCGCGACGAGGCATACACCTTGATGTTCGGGGCAGTGGACGCGCCGACCGCCACACTGACCCACGGCATCCACTTCCTGGCCCGGAATCCGAACGCGCGCGAGCGGCTCGAGCAGGAGGTGGACGACGTGCTGCGCGGCCGGCCGATCACGCTGACGGACCTGGACCGGCTGCCGTACGCGCGCGCCGTGTTCAAGGAAACGCTGCGTCTTGAACCGCCGGCCTACGTTCTGATCCCGAGAGAGACCCTGGAGGACCGCGTCGTGGGCGGCTACCTGGTGCCGAAGGGCACCCTGATGAACGTCTGCCTGCGCGTCATGCACCGCCGGCGGGACTACTGGGACGACGCCAACGAATTCCGGCCTGAGCGATGGCTCGAGGACGCCGAGCGGGGCGGCTCGGAGTGCCCGGCGCACTCGTACATGCCCTTCAGCACGAAGCCGCGCATCTGTCAGGGCCAGTACTTCGCGGAGATCCTCTTCGGCTCCGGACTGGCCAGCCTGGCGCAGCACCTGCGGCTCGAGCCTGAGAGCGAAGAGCTGCCCACCAAGACGAACATCGGCGTCGGCATCATGGGGACGTACCGGGTGGCTGTCACGGAGAGGCCGTGATGCAGACAGCCGCCTGTTCCATCGAAGAACCGACCATCCGGGGGGAGACCACCACATGAGGGCTCCAGCGATCGCCTGCCTGACCGTACTGGCCATGCCGCTGGCGGCGCAGGAGGAGGGGCCCGCGGCTCTTCTCGGACTGGCCCAGGCGATGGTCGCGCGCTACGAACCCATCGCCAGAATCACGGCCAGGGCAGTCGAGTCGGCATGCGACGAACCGAGCCAAAGGTGTGTTGAGCACCTCTCGGTAAGACTGTGGTCCCTGCGCGGCTCCCGGACGGCAATGGAGGTCACGCTGGCGACTCTGGAGGACCGCTGGCCTGATGTGGAGACGCCGCTCAAGGACGAATGGCCCAAGGAGGTCAAGGCTCTGGCGGAGAGCATTGCCGA
Organism: Acidobacteriota bacterium; assembly: GCA_026708285.1. Lineage (GTDB taxonomy): Bacteria > Acidobacteriota > Thermoanaerobaculia > Multivoradales > Multivoraceae > Multivorans. The sequence goes on along the minus strand of JAPOVF010000228.1, from coordinate 39,144 downwards.
CGGACTGGACATCGCAAGGAAGCACCAGATAGTCGACGCCGTCAACGAACGCGTCACTCGACTCTTCCAGGACGACATGACCTTCCATGTCTTCGAGGCGACTTGGGTTAGGGACGGCGATCGCGCCGCTCCCGAGTAAACACCGTCAACCATGGATGAAGGCGGACGCCTAGCGACTCCCAGCCGTCCTGTGAACTACAAGCCGAAGAGTCCGCCCGGGCCGACAGGTCGCCGTCTGCGCAACTTCTGGCAACGGACGACAAACAACGTGGAATTCGTGAACCACCTCCGTCGAGAGTACGGAAAGATCGTCTCGTACCGGCTTCCCTTCATGACGTGCTGCGTCGTGTTCGACGCCGAACTCATTCGCGACGTCCTCACAACGCAGCAAGCCTACTTTCGACCGTGGTTCCCGGGCGACCTGACGGACGACTTCAAGTACGGCTCGATCGCACTGCACCAGGGCGAAGAGCAACGGCGGCGGAGCGAACTCATGAGGTCGGCCTTCGCTGGAGACGCCGAGGGCGCTTACGCAGACATCGTCGCCGAACAGGCAACGGCCATGAGAGGCCGGCTCCGTTCCAGGAAGACCGTCGACCTGGTTGAGGAATTCGATCGGTTCGTCTGGGACTCGGTCGTCGAGATCATCCTCGGCCGCGGCGTCCAGATTCCCCGTCAACTCGGCGAGGACACGCTCAATCTCGCGCAGTCATACCTGCTGCTCGACTTCCTTCCCGGAGCGAGACTCCTCAAGTCGCTTCCCCTGCCGGCCCTCCGAAGAGGAAAGAAGAGCAGGGCTCTCGTCGACGACGCGATCTACGGGGCCATCCGGAGAGCCCGCGACTCCGGATACTGCGGCAGGGACATCGCCACGAAGTACACGTGGGCCAGCGATCGTAAGGATCGGGCGTCGCTCCTGGACTCCGACGAGGCGATTCGGGACGAGCTGATCATCCTGCTGACAGGCCAGATCGACGGTCCGACAAGCGCGCTCTCCTTCGGCATCCACTACCTGGCCGCCAACACCGGCGTCCGGACGAAGGTCGAGCAGGAGGTCGACGCCGTCCTGAACGGCGGGAGCATCGACGGCGCCGACTACGGCAAACTCCCGTACGTCGACGCCGTGTTCAAGGAAGTGCTCCGCGTCGATCCGCCAACGGCAGTGATGCTGCCCAAGGAGGCGACCGAGGATCGGGTGCTCGGCGACCATCTGATCCGCAAGGGCACGCTGGTCCACGTCGCGATGAAGGCCCTGCACCACCAGCCCGAGTACTGGGATCGGCCGTCGGAGTTCAGGCCGGAGCGCTGGCTCGACAATCCCCGGCCAACCTGCCCGGCGAACTCCTACATACCTTTCGGCCTGGGCCCCCACTTCTGCCAAGGAATGGACGTGGCCAGGAGGATCTTCGTCTTCGGCATCGCATCCCTGGCTCAGAAGCTCCGGCTGGTGCCCCGGTCGGCCGACCCACCGCAGAGAAACGACATCGCGGTCGGCGTCATCAGTCCGTGGACGGCGGACGTTCACGAGAGGTAGGAGACGGCCAGCCACCACGCGAGGGAGCAGCCATGACTGAATCCAAACAGGGTTTCTCACGGCAGGATTCGCCCGCCTCCGACGAAGGAGGCATGGCGCGTGACCTCCTCGCTAGAACGACCGACACGATCGACGCCGACCCACAAGCCGTGTTCGCGACCCTTGCCCATGGCGGTCGGCACGGCGATGCGATCCCCGAAGTGGAAAGCGTCCAGTTCGTTTCCGACAAGACCGAGGGAGTCGGTGCCCGGTTCCGCGAGACCCGGAAGCTGACCGCCGCCCAGGCGCGGTTCTTCAAGCTGCTCAAGCTGTACAGGAACGTGATCGAGTGCACCGAGTTTGAGCCCTGCCGGCGAGTGCGCTACGTATCCCACGGCGCCGGAGCTCAGTGGCACTCGATTTACACACTGGCTCCCCTGGGCGATGGCCGCACGCGAGTGGAGTTTCGACTCGAGACGAGGCCCAGGAACCTGCTCGGCCGTTGGTTGCCGCGGATGCTGAGAGGCCCTCTGCAGGAGGCCGGCGGGAAGGACCTCAAGGCCATCAAGCACCACATCGAAGACGGTGCTGGCCGAAGGGCGTAGGCTCCCGCGTAGTTCGGCCACCGCCCGAAGGCCGCGAAGCGGACCGCCGTCGTACGTCGCCTGAACGCCACCCCGCCGTCGACTCCGGCGGGATGCCTCGGAGTTCACACGCCCCGCTGTTGGGCCCAGCGCCTTCAGCTCGGAGCAGCCGGCCGCCGCCAACGCGCCGCAGTTCAACGCGTTGGAGTACGATAGTCACGCAATCTGCGCATTGACGTCGTCTTTCTCCACGAATTCGTCACACTCTCCCGGCTGGTCTCCAACATGCGCACCAGCACTGCTGCGGGGCTTCAGGCGGGCGAACTGAGGTTGCCCCCGGGGCCGAAAGGCCACCGGCTCCACAACCTCCGGCAGCGAACGGAGAACTTCGGCGCGTTCGCGGACGAACTCCGCCGCGAGTACGGAGAGGTCGTCTCCTTCGAGCTTCCCTTCATGAAGTGCTGCGTCGTCTTCGACGCCGAGCTCGTTCATGAGGTCCTGGTCACGCAACAACCGTACTTTCGACCCTGGTTCCCGGGCGATCTGTCGGACGACTGGAAGTACGGCTCGATCTCGCTGCACCAGGGCGGGGAGCACCGGCGAAGGGCCGAGTTCATGACGTCGGTCTTCGCCGCCGACTCGGTGGGCGCCTACGCGGAGGTCATCGCCGAACAGGCGATGGTCCTGAGGGAGCGCCTCTCCGCCGGCCAGGGCGTCGACCTCGTCAAGGAGTTCGAACGCTTCGCCTGGGACGCGATCGTCGAGATCGTCCTCGGCCGCGGCGTCGAGCTGCCCCGTCAACTGGGGGAAGACACGCTCACGCTCCAGAAGACGTACCTGCTGCTGGACATCCTGCCCGGGCCGAGACTGTTCAAGTCCCTGCCGCTGCCGGTCCTCCGACGAGGCAGGAAGAGCGTCGGGCTCGTCGACGCCGCGATCTACGGCGCCATGCGGAGAGCCCGCGACGCCGGGTACTCCGGCAGGGATGTCGTCGCGCAGTACGTCCGGGCCCTGGACCTCGAGGGCGCCGCGGGGGGGCTGGACTCCGACCGGGCGATCCGGGACGAACTGATCATTCTGCTGACCGGCTTCATCGACGCGCCGACCAGCGCCCTTGCGTTCGGCGTCCACTACCTGGCCAGGAATCCCGAGGTCCGTTCAAAGGTGGAACGCGAGGCGGACGCCGTCCAGAACGGCGGGAGCATCGATCCCGCCGATTTCGACCGGCTGCCGTACATCAGCGCCGTCCTCGACGAAGTGCTCCGGATCGATCCGCCGACCGCCGTCATGCTGCCCAAGGAGGCGACCGAGGATCGCGTGCTCGGCGGCTACCTGATTCCCAAGGGCACGCTCGTTCACGTGGCGATGAGAGCCCTGCACCACAGGCCCGAGCACTGGGATCGGCCGTCGGACTTCAGGCCGGAGCGCTGGCTCGAGAATCAGCGCCCACCCTGTCCGGCCCATGCCTACATACCCTTCGGGCTGGGTCCCCACTTCTGCCAGGGAATGGACATCGCCCGGCGGATCTTCGTGTTCGCCATGGCGTCTCTGGCCCACCGGCTCCGGCTGGAGCCCCGGTCCACCGATCCGCCGAACCGGAACGACACGGCCGTCGGCGTCGTCGGGCCGTGGACGGCGGACGTTCACGAGCGGCGGGACGCGAGCCGCCTACAAGCAGGGGAGCAACATGCCTGATTCAGACGCAGGTTCGGGGCAGCCGAACCCGGGGATCGAGGTCGGGGATTCGAAGCCGATCCTCGTGGCGAGGATGATCGACACCTGGAACGCCGACCAGGAGACCGTGTTCGCGACGCTCGCCCACGGCGGCCGCCACGGGGAGGCGATTCCCGAGATGCTGAGCGTGGAGTTCGTTTCCGACAAGAAAATGGGAGTCGGCGCGCAGTTCCGGGAGATCCGGGACTGGACCCCGATCCAGGTGGCGTTCGCGAAGTTCGCCAAGCTGCACCAGAACGTCGTCACGTGCATCGAGTACGAGCCCTATCGGCGAGTCCGGTACATGTCCAACGGCGCCGGAGCGCGCTGGCATTCGATCTACACGCTCACCCCCGTGGGCGAGGGCCGGACGCAGGTGGAGATCCGTCTGGAGATCCGCCCCAAGAATCTGCTGGGCAAGTGGTTGCCCCAGTTGATGAAGGCCCCGGTCCAGGCGAGCACCGAGGCCGACTTCGAGGCGCTCAAGGCGCGCGTCGAAGGCGCCGGGAGCTGACTGGCTTCCGCGAGCGCCGGTCTTCGACCGTTCCTCGATGAACCGGTGGGACGCCGTTCCGGAGATTCAGCAGGCGCCGAATCGTGTGCCGCGCTTGGCTAAGGACACTGAGCGTTGTATCTTACCTCTGCCTTACTCTGGGGGAAGGACGAATCCGCCATGCCCATACCCGAACCGCTGACCACCACGCTGTCGACAAAGGGACAGGTAATCCTGCCCAAGCCCATTCGCCGGGCGCTCCGCTGGGTGGCTGGAACGCGTCTGGTCGTGGAGAGCACGCCCGACGGCGTGTTGCTCAAGCCCGAGCCCGCCTTTCCCGAAACCCGGCCGGAGGACGTGTTCGCCAGTCTCGCCTACGACGGCCCGCCGAAGTCGCTTCGGGAAATGGAGGCGGGCGTACTGGCCGAAGCCCGGCGACGGCATGAAGGCGATTGATACCAACGTCCTCGTCCGCTACCTGATCGGTGACGACCCGGGACAGGTCGCCAAAGCCAGAGTCGCGATCGAGACGGGAAGCGTCTTCGTGAGCACGACCGTTCTCCTGGAGAGCGAGTGGGTCCTGCGCAGCGTCTACGGCCTTGCCCGCGAGGACGTGGCGACAGCCCTGCGGGCCTTCTCGGGTCTGCCGAGCGTTTCGGTAGAGAGCCCGAACCTGCTCATCGAGGCACTCGACCGAGCCGAGAAGGGCATGGACTTCGCCGATGCACTGCATCTTGGCGCTGCCGCTCATTGCGAGGCCATGCTCACGTTCGACCGTCGCTTCATCGAGACGGCCGGGGAGGCAGCGCCCAAGGTCACCGAGCCCTGACCTCCGTAACTCCGGTCCGCTACCCGTACCGGCCCTCGATGTAGGCCGCCGTCTGGCTGTTCGCCGGATTCAGGAACATCGAGGCCGTGTCGCTGTGCTCGATGATCTCGCCGAGGAGCATGAACACGCATTCCTCGCTGGCCCGGCGGGCCTGCGCCATGTTGTGGGTGACGATCAGGATCGTGTAATCGCCGCGGAGCTTCCAGATCAGCTCCTCGACGGCCTCGGTGCCGGCGGGATCGAGCGCGGAGCACGGCTCGTCCATCAGCAGGAGTCTCGGCTTGACCGGCAGCAGGCGGGCGATGCAGAGCTTCTGCTGCTGCTCGAGCGAGAGCTCGGTGCCGCGGCGGTCGAGCGAGTCCTTCAGTTCGTCCCAGAGGAGCACCTCGCGCAGCGCCTCCTCCACGATCCGGTCGCTCTCCGCCTTCTTCGGTAACCGCCCGTCCGGCAGATGGACGCGGGTTCCGAACAGGACGTTGTCCCGCACGGACAGCGGCAACGGATTGGGACGCTGGAAGACCATGCCGACCTGCTTGCGAAGCTGGGCGAGCTCGACCGAGGGATCGAGTACGTCGAGGCCCCAGAGCCGGATGCTGCCGGTCGTGCGCACGTAGCCGAGACGCTCGTTGATCCGGTTGATCGACCGGAGCAGCGTCGTCTTGCCGCAGCCGGAGGGGCCGATCAGGGAGGTGATCGCGCCGGCTCGCACTCGAAGGTCAACGTCGAGCAGGGCCTGGAAGTCCCCGTACCAGAGGTTCAGCTTCTCGACCAGGATCGCCGCCGACGCGTCGGCAGTGTCCGAGGTCACCGGCTCCGCGCTCATCCGAACTTCCCTTCGACGTAGGCGGTCGTGCGCGGGTCCTGGGCGCCGCCCTCGAACATGGCTTCCGTCTCGGTCACTTCGACCAGCTCCCCGGTCAGGAAGAAAGCGGTCCGCGAAGCCAGCCGCCGCGCCTGCTGGACGAGGTTCGTGACCAGCACGATCGTCATCTCGGACTTGAGCTCCGCGAGCACCTCTTCGATCCGCATCGTCGTCACCGGATCGACGGCGATCGAGAACTCGTCGAGCAGCAGGATGGACGGATCCTGCGACAGGGCGCGGGCGATCGTCAGCCGCTGCTGCTGGCCGCCCGAGAGCAGGCTGCCCAGGGAATCGAGCCGGTCCTTCACCTCGTCCCAGAGCGCCGCGCGGCGGAGGCAGCGTTCGACGATCACGTCCAGGTCCGCCTTCTTCCGCGTGCCTCGCAGCCGGGACGACAGCGCGACGTTGTCGTAGATCGAGAGCGGCAGGCCCACGGGCAGCGGAAAGACGACGCCGATCCGCTGCCGCAGGGCGTAGGGATTGCGCCAACTGCGAACGTCCCGGCCCTCGACGCGCACGCTGCCGGACACCTCCATGCCCGCCGTCATCAGGTCCATCCGGTTGATGGCGCGCAGAAAGGACGTCTTGCCGCTGTTGGCCGGTCCGATGATGCCGAAGATCTCGTGGCTCGGCACCTGCAGCGTGACACTCGAAAGCGCCGGCTTGCCGTGGTAGCGGATCGCCAGGTCCTCGACCTCGATTGCGTAGCCGGCTGCCTCGCCCACCTGGACGGGAAGGCTCACCACTTCTTGCGGCCCCGCAGGTAGACGCGGAAGGCGATCGAGATCCCGTTCATCGCCAGCACCATGGAGATCAGGACCAGGGCGACGCCGAAGGGCATGTGCTCCGGCACGTCCGGCACCTGGGTCGAGATGACGAACAGGTGCAGCGACATCGCCATCGTCTGGTCGAGCACCCCTTGCGGCAGGAAGGGGATGAAGGCCGCGGCGCCGGTGAACATGATCGGAGCGGTCTCGCCCGACGTGCGGGACACCTCCAGGATGACGCCGGTCAGGATGCCGCTGATCGCGTTCGGCAGCACGATCTTGCGGATCGTCTGCCAGCGCGTCGCGCCCATGTTCCAGCACGCCTCACGGAACGCGAGCGGAACCGTCTGGAGCGACTCCCGGGTGGCGACGATGACGACCGGCAGCGTCATGACCGCCAGGGTCAGGCTGGCGGCCAGGATGCTCGTGCCGAAGCGGAAGAAGATGACGAAGGCACCAAGGCCGAACAGCGCATGGACGATGGATGGCACGCCGGCCAGGTTGATGATCGCGAGGTTGATCGCCCGAGTGAGGCGGTTGTCCGGCGCGTACTCGCTCAGGTAGAGCGCCGCCGCCACGCCGACCGGCACCGAGGCGATCAGGGCGACGACGACCAGCCACACCGTGCCCACCAGGGCCGGCAGGATGCCGCCCGCGGTCATGTTGTTGAGCGGCTGGGTGAAGAGGAACTCCCAGGAGATGGCCGGACCGCCCCGGTAGACGAGCACGCCGAGGATCAGGGCGACCGGCAGGATGAGCATGCACGTCATCCACAGGAAGAGGAGCCGGAAGAGACCCTCGACCTTCCGGTTGTTGCGGTTCTGTGCCGTCGCTTCGAACATGGCGCCTCGCTACGGGTTCGCCGACGCGGCCGGCCGGCGGCCTCGGCGGCGACGCTTGCGCTGGCCGCCCCGCACGAAGACGTCGGCGGCGAAGTTGATCGCGAAGGTGACCAAGAACAGGAAGATGCCGAGCACAAAGAGCGCCCCGTAGTGATCGGAACCGGCCGCCGTCTCGCCGAGCTCGGCGGCAATCGTCGCGGTCAGCGCCCGCACCGAGTCGAAGGGACTCGTCGGCAGGTTGATCGAGTGGCCGCTGGCCATCAGCACGGCCATCGTCTCGCCGAACCCGCGGCCGACGCCGAGCAGCGTCGCCGCCACCAGACCGTTGCGGGCCGCGGGCAGCACCACCTTGAAAGTCACCTGCCAGCGGGTCGCCCCCATCGCCTCGGCGGCCTCCCGGTATGTGTCGGGCACCGCCTTCAACGCATCCTCGGCGATCGTCGTCATGATCGGAGCCGCCATCAGCCCCAGGATGACCCCGGAGTTCAGGACGTTCAGGCCGACCGGCACGTCGAAGACCTGGATGATCAGCGGGTTCATGATGGACAGCCCGATGAACCCCCAGACCACGGACGGGATCGCGGCCAGAAGTTCCACCAGCACCTTCAGCGTCTCGCGGACGCGGCCGGTGGCGAACTCGCCGATGTAGATCGCGGCCCCGAGCGAGAACGGCACGGAGACGACCATGGCGAGTCCGGTCACGGAGGCGGTGCCGGCGATCAGGGCGAGCGCGCCGTAGGTCGGGTTGTGGCTCGAGGTCGGCGTCCAGCGCGGTGAACCGAAGAACTCGCGGAAGTCGAAGCGATCGAAGACGAAGCCGGCGCCTTCGCGCGTGATGAACACGAAGATCCCGGCGATGAAGACGATCGCCGACAGGCCGCCTGCCAGCACGAGAATCTGCACCGCGCGGTCGACCCACCACGCGGCATCCCGCCGGTCCGCGGCGTGCGCCAGTTCAGGCAAGCCGGCCGCCGGGGAACCAGAGACGCCGCGCCATTCCCGGAAGCCTGTTCCCGTTCAGGAACAGTCCACGTCGCCGCGCGGCGCGTAACCCTTGTCGTAGATGATGCACTGGCCTTCGTCGCTGAGCACCCAGTCGATGTATTCGCCGATCGCGCCCTCGGGCTCGCCCGCGGTGTACATGAACAGCGGGCGCGCGATGGGATAGGAACCGTCGATCGCGGTCTCGACCGTGGGAGACACGCAGTCGCCGTCCTCGCCTTGCCTGACGCAGGGCATCTTCACGTGGTCATTGGCATAGGCGAGGCCGCTGTAGCCGATCGCGCAGGGTGTGTTCTCGACCAGGTCGACCACGTCCTTCGAGCCGTGCATGTCGCGCGAGCCGAGCCTGAAGTCGCGCCGGTCGCCGAGCACCGCCTCGCGGAAGTAGACGTAGGTGCCGGAGTTGTTCTGCCGGCTGACGCGGACGATCTCGTCGCTGCCGCAGCCCGGCACCTCGACGCCGTACTGGCTCCAGGTGTCGATCTCGCCGCCCTCGCCGTAGAGCGCGGCCAACTGCTCCAGGGAGATCTCGTCCAGCGGGTTGTCGGGATGAACGAAGATCGCCAGGGCGTCGTAGCCGACGACGAACTCGATCGGCTCGTTGCCGTTGCCGCGCGCCAGCTCGAGCTCGGAGTCCTTCATCTTGCGGCTGGAGTTCGCGATGTCGACCGTGCCGTTGATCATCGCCGCGATGCCGGTCCCCGACCCACCGCCGGTCACCGCGACCGCGGTACCGGGCTTCAAGGCGGCGTACTCCTCGGCCCACGCCTGGGCGACATTGACCAGTGTGTCGGAGCCCTTGTTCTGGATCACGCTGCGAGAGCCGCTACCGCCGCCGCAGGCGGCAATCAGGGCGGCGGCGAGAGCCAGAGCGCATGAGGCCAGGGCAGGTTTCGCTGTCTTCATATGGCTTGAGATTCCGTTCAATTCGAGGTCTTCCACGCCCGCGGAGCGTAGCCGACGGTTCGTGAACAACCCGTAAAGATCCGCTCTCTAGCGCCGCCAAGCCTGTCGCAGGCTCCATGCCTGGCCCCAGCCCCCACCTCACTAGCAGCGCGCGCCTAAGTTCCCGGTTGGCGCGTCCCGCGCCAACCGCGACCCAGTCCCCGCGCCCGCTGGCTAGCGGGCGCGGGGATGGCACTCGCTCCGCAGCGCTCAACGGCGCGCGCTGCTAGAAGTACGCCGTCAGGGACGACCAGGCCACCACCGGCACCGCCCCGTACTCACTGCCGAGGACACCGTCGCGGACGCCGCGTCCGGTCGAGGCGATGAGGCCGGCGCCGATCGAGACGTGGTCGGACACGGACCAGGCGATGCCCGGCTGAAACAGGGCCGAGGAATCGTCCCGGTTGTAGAGCACGGCGCCGCTGACGCTTAGCAACGGGTGGGCCTGCCATGCCAGGGAGATCCCCGCGTAACGCCGGCCGAGCGAGGTGACTTCGCCCCGCCGCACGCGATCCGCCTCGGCGAGGCGCGCGTAGTCCGCAGCCCCGCCGGCGCCGAAGCCGTTCCAGCTCGCCTCGGCGATCAGGGTCAGCCGCGGCGTAAGCAGGCGGTCGACGCCCACCGTGACGCGCCAGAAGTCCCCGCAGCCCAAGACCGGGTGGATGCTCTCCGCATGGCAGCCCGGACTGGTCCAGGAGACTTCGCCGCGCAGGCCGGTGCCGCGGACATCGGCCGAAAAGAAGCCCCCGAGGACGAAGTCACGGTGGAAGCCACCCAACATGTAGCCGAAGTCGACGCTCGAGGGGCCGTCCCCCAGTTCGCTGTGGAAACGGCCGAGCGAGGCGAAGCTGAGATCGTCCGGTGTGCGCGTGCCCTGACCGGCAGCGATGACCTCGACCTCGGAGAAAGCGCCCACCGGAACGGTGAAGCGCAGCGCGTCGACGCCGGGCTTGTAGTCCCGATCGATGCGCTGCGGCGCGAACGGCGCGAACAGGTCGAGGACCGGCCAGAAGTAGTTCACGCCCCAGGTGATCGCCTGGCGGCCCGCGACCATGCGGAACCCGGGCCGGTCCCAGCGCAGGTTCAGACGGTCGATCTCCATCGTTCCGGCCACATCGCCGCCGCTGAAGGAGTCCCGCTCCAGGTCGAAGAATCGCCGGGTACCGCCGGTCGCAATGGAGGTCACGGCGCCGCTTCCGGGCGGCGACGTGGCCTGTGCAAGGCCGTGCACTTCGAAACGGACGCGATCCCCGGATGAAGCCTGCCAGCGCGAGTCGAGCTTGAGCCTCAGAATCCCGAGTTCGACGCCGCCGGCCCCAGCCGCGGCGCCGTTCTCTTCAGCCGGCTCGCCGTCGCCAGCCAGGTCCGTCTCTTCCAGCACGCCGAAGGCGAAGACGCGCACGTCGCCGCCCACCACGGTCTGCGCGGCGGCCGGCGACACGGCGGCCAGGAAGAGCAGCCCGGCGACGCCGGCGACCTGCAGCGACCTACCGGCGCTCGTCGCTCGCGATGTTCCCATCGACCAGGCGCACGACTCGACGCGCCCGTTCCATGACCTGCGGATCGTGAGTCGAGAAGAGGAAGGTCACGCCCTGCTCCCGGTTCAACTCCTCCATCAGGCCGAGCAGCGTCTCCGCCGTCTCCGAGTCCACGTTCGCGGTCGGCTCGTCGGCGAGCACGACCGCCGGATTGCTGGCGATGGCACGGGCGATCGCGACCCGCTGCTGCTGCCCGCCCGAAAGCTCAGAGGGCCGCCGGTCTTCCAGCCCCTTGAGCCCGACCTGTTCCAGCAGACCCATCACCCGCTCGCGCCGGGTCGCGGCGTCCACGCCCTGCACCCAGAGCACCATCTCCGCGTTCTCGTAGGCGGTCAGCACCGGCATCAGGTTGTACGCCTGGAACACGAAGCCGATCCGGTCGCGGCGCAGCTCGCTCAGTTCCTTCTTGTTCAGGCCGCCGAGTTCCCTTCCTTCGAGCGCGATCGAACCCGAAGTCGCCGCGTCGAGCGCGCCGATCAGGTTCAGCATGGTCGTCTTGCCGGAGCCGGAAGGCCCGCAAATGACGGTGAACTCGCCCGGCTGGACCTCCATCGAGAGGTCGCGCAGCGCGTGGATGTCGACGCTGCCCTGACGGTAGACCTTGGTGACGTCGCGCAGCGAAATGACCGGTCCTTCCCCCATGTCACACCACCTTGATCGTGTCGACGGGCTGCACCCGGCCCGCGCGCCAGGCGGGGTAGATGCCCGAAGCGAGGGTCGCCACGACCGCGAACATGCAGATCAGCACCGCGTTGCGCGGGAAGATGCCGATCTTGAGGACCGGGTCCAGGCCGACGCCGGCGACCTCCACCGTGCCGCCATAGAACGCGGTCAGGTCGAGGCCCGCCGAGGACAGGTAGAGGTAGGGCCCGATTGTGATCAGAAAGGCGCCGACGAGACCGAGGACCGCCAGCCAGGCGCTCTCCATCATGACCAGCCGGAACAGCCGGCCCGGACTCCAGCCGATCGCGAGCATGATCCCGAACTCCCGCAGGCGCTCCATCACGCTGACGAACAGGGTGTTGAAGATCCCCGCCGCGACCAGCACCGCGATCAGAATCTCCATGACGACCGCCCCGCCGACCTTGAGCGCGATGAACGCCGCCAGTTGCGGCTGACTCGTGTTCCAGGGAAGAGCCGCCACCGACTCGCCCAGTTCCCGGTCCAGCCGGCCGGCGATCCCGCCGCTCCTCCGCTGGTCCTTCAGGAAGACGGCGACCAGCGTCGCCTCGTCCGTTCCGTAGCCGAGCAGGTCACGCACCGTGCCGATCGGCAGCAGGCAGAAACCGCCGTCGACCGTCGGCGCGTTGGTCCTGAGCGTTCCACGCAGCCTCGCCAGACCGCTGACGATCTCGCCGTTCCTGTCGGTCAGGGTGTAGACCACCTTGTCGCCCAGCTCCATCCCCAGGTTGCTGGCCAGCCTGTGGCCCAGGATCACCCCGTCGCGGTCGCCGGGTTCAAGGGCCGAGCCCTGGTCCAGCGCCTCCAGGATGGACAGGGTCGTCTCGTCCTCGGCCTCCGGGTCGAACGCGATGAAGGCGGCACTGAAGTTCTCGCCCGCCGTGGCCAGCATCGTCGGTCCGATGACCCGGTCGACGGCGTGGGCGATGTGACGCGCCTCACCCTCGAGCGCCGCGTCCACCACCTCGTCGCGGACGACGGTGCGGGTCAGCGTCGGCGTATCGAGGTACTCGGGATGCTGAAGGCTGACGTGGCCCCCGCCGAGGCGGGCGGCCAGATCGATCATGTCCTTCCAGTTGCGATCCTGCATCGCCGTGAACACGACCGCCAGGAACACGCCGAAGACGATCGAGCCCATCGTCAGCAGGGTGCGCCGGCGGTTTCGCCACAGGTTGCGCCAGGCCAGGGTCGCGACGTTCGGTCCGCTCATGTTCCTTCCCCTCTCCTCACGCCGTCCCGTTACTGGTGATGGATCGCCTCGATCGGGCTGATCCGCGCCGCCTTGAAGGCAGGGAACAGGATCGCCAGCCCGACGATGAACAGCAGGATGAAGACCGGCCCGGCGATCGTCGCCGGGCTGACCGCTCCCGTCCAGATCCGGTCCATTGAAACGCCCATGATGGCGGTTCCGCCCAGTTGGCCGACGTCGATCCCCCGTGTGGTGACGAACCAGAGCGTGGGCAGGCTGGCCACCAGCCCGATGGCGATTGCCAGGGCCGCCTGCAGAGCGCCCTCGGTCAGGATGAGCGCGAGCACCCGTCTCGGCGAAACGCCGATCGCCTTCAGCACGCCGAACTCGCGGATCCGCTCGAAGACCGCCATCAGCATCGCGTTCAGGATCATGATCGCGATCACGACGTAGACGACGAAGGCCACGACCTGGACGGCGGCTTGAGCGGAATCGAACATGTTCGCGAGACCCGGCAGGAGATCCCTCCAGCTCTTCACCTCGGCCTCTGGCGCGCTCGCCGCGATGGCTTCCTGGGCCATCTCCCCGGCGGCGTCCAGGGTCTGTCCTTCCCCGCTGCGAACGATGACCTGGTGGGCTCCGTCCTCGAGCGCGAAGAAGCTCCGGAACTGGTCCTCCACGAGGAACACGGTCGCGCGGTCCGTCTCCTCGCTCAGGCTCTGCAGCACGCCACGGACCCGGAACAGGTCGTTCGCCATGCTGCCGTCGGTCGCCTGGCTGAGTGCGATCAGTTCGTCGCCGACGTCAATTCCAAGCGTCCGCGCGAGTCTGTACCCGAGCACCACGCCGGAGGCATCGGCCGGATCCAGCCACTCGCCCCGGTCGAGCCGCTGGTAGACATCGCTTACCTGCGCGTCCCGGTCGGGTCTGAGCCCCTTGAGCAGCGCCCCGGTCGATGCCTCGCCCGAAGCCACCAGGGCGCCGCCGAGCAGGCGCGCGGTCGACCGCAACCCGGTCTTGTCCAGCGCTTCGAGCACGGCGTCCGGATCCTCGATCCGCTCCCAGATGGAGGGCCGCTCACGGTAGCCGTCGGCGTGGATCTGGAAATCGCCCAGTTCCACATCGAGCAGGGTGCTCTCCATGCTGCCCAGCATCCCCTGCATGAGCGACGTGTAGAGCACCATCGCCCACAGGGCCAGGGTCATCGCACCGACCGTGACCAGCGTGCGGCGGCCGTTCCGCCACAGGTTGCGCCAGGCCATGCGGAGGATCTTCATCCGGTCGCGCCCGTAGCTATTGCCGCAAGGACCGCAGCGAGAAGGTCCCCGGCGGCAGATCGACGTTGAACGCGTGTTCCTCGTAGACGATCTCGGTGAACTCGTCGGCATCGTCCGCCGGAATCACCCGCATCCGCCGCGGCAGCGTCCTGCCACCCAGCGGACCGAAGTCCTCGTAGCGGATCGTGCGCACCAGACGGTCGCGCTCGTCGAAGTACTCTGCCTGGTCGAGCAGCATGTCCTGCGCCCGGAACCGGGCGTCGATCGCGCCCCACACGACCGGAGCGTCCGGCAGCGGGATGCAGCGCACGAGCCAGTGGCCGGAGCCGTCCGCCGGCCGTTCCCGGTAGGCGCACTCGAAATCCTCGCTGTAGCGGGACTCGTGGACCAGGTCGTCGTTCGTGAAGTGGCTGCCCATCCACGCCGCCTGCATCATCGACCCCGGCACCTTGATCGTCCGGTCGACCTTGGGCAGGTAGTTCCAGATGTTCTGCTCGACCTTGAGTGTGGCGGTGCCTCGCTCCTTCGCCGGTGCTTCGATCCGTACCAGCGCCGTCTCGGTGCCCTCCGAGACGACGTGGAGACGCAACTCGCGCTGCCAGCGCTCCGTCTTGATCCGCATCGTGATCCGGCTCTCGCTGGAGTCGCCCCGCATCGCGTCGTCGGTGGCGCGCATCAGAACATCGAGCGGCGGGTCGGCCGGCTGCGCCGCCGCGGCGGCGGAGAGGAGAGAGGCGACCGCCAGCGCGGTACCGGTGCCAACAGAGAGCCTGTTCACGCGGGAAAGCACTATAGCAACGGTCTACTCGATGTAGCCGAGGGCCTCGAGCCGGCGCCGGGTGTCCTCGTCCAGCTCGACGTTCACCGCGTCCACGGCCGCACCGGCGGCCAGGTCCAACTGCTCGCGCAGGTGCCGGGCCATGACGCCCAGCAGCAGCGGCCGCTCCGCTGCCAGGTCGTGCAGTTCCTCCGGGTCGGCCGTCCGGTCGAACAGTTGCCGGCTCGGCGCATGTCCCGCACGGCGTAGTTCGATCAGCTTGTACCGGCCGCGGACGAGCGACGCGGCGGGCCGCCGGAACGTGTCCATCGTCGAGAGCAGGAGACGGTCGGACAGGCCCTCGGACCGACCCGCGGCGGCCCCGGGCTCGAGCAGAGGCAGCAGACTGTCGCCTTCGATCCCCGGCCCGGCCTCGCCGCCCGCGATCTCGATCAGCGTGGGCAGCAGGTCGGCCTGCTGAACGGGTACCGACACGCGACGTCCCTCGTCCTGACCGCTCCGGTGGATCAGGAAGGGAATGTCCAGCACCTCCCGGTGCAGGTCCCAGGCGTGACCGAAGACCCCCCTCTCCTCGAACGCTTCGCCGTGGTCCGACACGACGACGATCGACGGATTCCGGCCCCGGCTGTCCAACTCGCGCCGGAACTCACCGAAGACATGGTCGTTCCAGGCGATCTCCGCGTCGTAGAGCAGGAACAACTGGTCGACGACTTCCGGTGTCGAGGGGGTCCGCCGGTTGCTCAACGCCCTCATGTGCTCCACCGTGCCGAGCCCCCTGTCCTGAACGCCGGCCGCCAAGCGCTCGCGGAACGGCTCGGCCGGATCGAAGGAAGCGTGCGGTTCGACACTGAGGATCATGAGAAAGAACGGCCGCTCCGGCGTCTTGGCCGCGACGTCGTCGAGCCAGTCGAGCGCCCACTCGGCCAAGGTGTCCACGTCGACGGCGCCGTACTCAAAACGGTCGAACCCCTGCTCGAAGCCGGTGTCGCGGGTGACGTTCGCGTTCGCCGAGAAGCCCGCCGTCGCGTAGCCGAGTTCCCGCAGGCGCTCAGGCAACGTGGCGAAGGAACCGTCGAGTCCATGGTTCAGCTCGCGAATGCCGTGCCTCTCGGGGCCGACGCCGGTGAGCAACGTCGCGACGGTCGGCCGGGTCCACGACGACTGCGCCACTGCCCGTTCGAACACGGTGGAGCGTTCCGCCAGGGCGTCGAAGTTCGGGGATGCAGGCCGGTCGTGACCGTACAGTCCGAGCCGGTCAACGCGCAGCGTGTCGACGATCCAGAGCAGGATCGACTCGGGCCGTCGGTCGCGAACGCGCGAAGACGGCTCCGACGGCACCGGCGCTTCGATCGGCGCTCGCCCGGCATTCCGATCCGGCGGCCGCAACGTCCACACGTCCGCCGTCAGCCGCGGCCGCCGCAGAACGATGCCCATCTCCTCCCCACCGGAATCCGTACCTCCCCCTGCGGCGCGCAGCACGAGCCGCGACGGTCGAAAGGGCGCGAGCCAATCGTCGTCGACCCCGTTCGCCGCCTTCTCGTCCATCGGCGGCTGGGGCAGGGGCAGAGTCGGTGTGGACTCCGGAGTGATGGACCCGGCCACTGGCGCCGCGCCCTCCACCTCCCACACCACGTCGAGACCACTGACGCCCCGGGGGGCGATGCCATCCCATTGCAACTCGAGATCGTGCTCCGGTTCCAGGAAGAAGGAGACCTCGCTGGCCGCCGGGATCCAGAGCGTGTCGCCCTCGCCGCGCGCTTCGCCGGCTGGCTGGCCGTCCCCGAGCGCAATCCAGTCACAGGCAAACGACAACTTCCTCGAGTGCCTGGGCGCCAGGCCCGCCTCTCCGATCCCCTCAGGCCGCCCGAAGTACGCCGGAACCAGGGCAAGCCGGTGACTGCCTGGAGTCGCCAGTTCCGCCGGTACGACGAATCCGGCTTCCGCGAAACCGGCAGCGAACTCCAGCGACGCAACTTCCACGTCGTCCCAGAAGACGCCCACGACCTGCGCCGGCGCTTCCGGATAGCGAAACGCGCGGCACCGCATCCGGACCTCCAGATCCCGCGCCCACGCCAGAAACACTCCGACCTCCGAACGCGGCCCGACTGCCCACACGAACGTGGCCCCGCGGGGATCGGTTTCGTTCCAGGACCAGCCGCCGACCAGGGCAGCCGCCGCCGAGGGGGTGCCCAGGTCGATCAGCGGCCGCTCCCGTCTGACCTCGGCGTACCGGAACTCCTCGACCAGGTCGACCACCTCGACCGGCACAGGATCCGGACCGCAACTGGACAGCCAGAGGCCAGCGACTGGCACCAGCGCGGTCCATGCCGGCAGTTTCCCCTGGGATCTTCTCCTCAAGCCACGAACTCTGACGCGGCGTCCCGAAGCTGTCCAGCCGGTCGCGCGCAGGCTCGTTCCGGTTGGGTAGTCTGCGGAGGGAAGTGCGCGCCAGATGACCGGAGAATCCCCCCGCAAAGGGCCAGGCGGCCTTGCGTCGAACGCGGCAGTCCGAAAAGCACTCACCGTGCTGACGGTCGGATTCGTCTCCGGCATCAGTCTGATCATCGGCGAGGTGGCCCTTGTGAGCCTGGCCTTCTCGGGACAGCTCGCGCCCTACCTGTCCCAGGGCATCGGACTGATCCTGTTCGGCACCGCGGCCGCCTGCGTGGTGACCGGGCTCAGAAGCGGTTTTGCGGGCGCCGCCGCCGGGCCCACGATGGCGACGATGATCGCCCTCGGGGTGATCGGCGGTTCGCTCACCGCCACCGGCGACGAGCTGCTGCCAACGATGGTCGCGATCATCGTTCTGGGTTCGGTCGCGACGGCGGCCTGCGCCCTGCTCATCGAGCGTTTTCGCCTCGCGAACCTGGTGCGCTTCTTTCCTTACCCCGTTTCGTCCGGCTTCGTCGCGGGTACGGGCGGACTAGCCTGCCTGGTGGCTCTGGCGCTCATGGGGGTGCGATTCGAGGCCGAAGCGCTCGCGTCGCTGTTCGATCCGCTGGTCGTCACGAACTGGGGCGTCGGCGTCGCCTACGGCCTCGGCCTGTACTTCGCCAGCCGACGCTGGCCCAGCCCCCTGCTGATGCCGGGGAGCTTCATCGCCGGCACGGGCCTCCTGCATTTCGGCATGGCGCGTTTCGGTGTCTCGACCCAGGAGGCGCAGGACAGGGGCCTCCTGTTCGCGGGCATCTCGGGATCGGACTTGTGGCCTCCCATGGCACTCGACGATGCGGCGCGCATCGACTGGAGCGCGGTCGCCCCTCAGGTTCCGAACATCCTCGTCCTGATCCTGGTGACCCTGCTCTGCACCGCCCTGTACATCGGCGGCATCGAGCTCGCCTCCGGTCGCGAGCTGGACTGGAACCGGGAGTTCGGCGCCGTGGGACTCGGGAGCCTGGCGGCCGGCCTCGGCGGCGCGCCGCCCGGCACGTACGTCGTTCCGACCTCTCTCCGCAACCTGATGCTCGGCGCCGGCCTCAAGACGACCAGCATCGCGGTGGCGGTGGTGACCGCTTCGCCGCTGATCTTCGGCGACGTCCTACTCACGCTCGTACCCGTGCCGCTGATGGGCGGGGTCCTGCTGTTCACGGGCGTGGCACTGATCGACCAGTGGCTGCTGAAGGTCCGCAAGCGGCTGCCGCTGAGCGACTACGCGATCATCCTGGTGATCTTCGTGACGATCCTGACCCTGGGATTCCTCGAAGGCGTCGCCATCGGCATGCTGATCACGATCCTCTTCTTCGTGGTGCGCCTGAGTCGGGTCGACGTCGTCGACGCCACCTTCTCCCTGCGGGAAGAGCGAAGCCACCGCGTCCGCCCGATACCGGACCGGGCCATCCTGCGGGCCAAGGGCTCGCGGGTCCGGGGCTACAGACTTCGGGGCTACATCTTCTTCGGCGCCGGCTATCCGCTGGCCGACCGACTCCAGCGGTCGCTCGGCGAAGACCCCCGACCGGCATGCATCGTGCTCGACTTCAAGGGCGTATCCGGCCTCGACTTCTCGACCGTCAGCGCCATGTGCCGCTTCATCCTGGCCGCTCGCCGCGCCGGTACCCAGGTGGTCATGAGCAGGGCGCCCGCGACGCTCGAGAGGGAGCTGCAGCGGAACCTGCCGCCGCCGGTGTTCGGCAGCGTCGTGTTCGCTCCCGACGACGATCAGGCGCTGGAGCAATGCGAGGACGTGCTGATCTCGTCCTACCAGCCGCTCGACGACGCGGAGGGCGGAGAGCCTTCCCTGCTGGAGGCCGTGGGCGCCGACATGGAGCGTCACCTCGACCGGCAGGTCCTCTTCGAGGAGTTGGTCGGCGATCTCCGGGACTGGCTGGACACCCATGAGCACGCCGAGGGCGAAGCTCTCCTGGCCGTCGGCGAGTCGAACGACACCCTTCAGTTGATCACCGCCGGAAGGGCCTCCGTGTTCGACGCCGGCGGCGCGCGAAGTCGCCAACTGGGCCCGGGCGACGCGGTCGAGCCCCGGGCGCCTGTCGCCGCCCCGACAGCGGCGACCTCGGTCGTCGCCGACGAGCCCTGCACGACCGCGACGCTGACCGCTTCCGCCCTGCGACTGCTCGAGGAGAGCGACCCGAAGCTCACGGCGAGGCTGTATCGATACCTGCTGAGCTCCGGCGTGCGAACGGCGGGCTGAAGCACAGCCCTCCACCGGAACGCGACGAGCAAGTCGCGACTAGCGCCCCGAAACCCCTCGCAGGCTCGGTGCTTCGGCCCAGCCCGTCCGCACGGCGGCGCCTGCGCCCCGAACTTGCTTCGCTGCGTTCTGCGCCGCAGGTGCCTAGATTGTGACCTTTCAGGTGAATAGAGTGTCCTCCAGGCGACTGGAGGCCGCTCAATGCCGAACACCCACCAACCCGGTTCTCCGGACGGCCCGCCCCGCGAAGAGCCGGTAGCGATCATCGGTATGGCCTGCCGCTTCCCCGGCAGCAAGGACCTCGCCGGCTACTGGAGACAGCTCCTGGCCGGCGAGAACGCGGTGGTGGAGGGTCCGCCCGGCTCCGTCATCGGGCGCCCGGGGCGGCAGTTCCCCCAGTTCGCCGCGGCCAACGAGGCCATCCGTTTCGGGGCGTACGTCGAGGACCTCGACCTGTTCGACGCGGAGTTCTTCCGCATCTCCCCGATCGAGGCGCAGATGCTCGATCCCCAGCAGCGCATGATGCTGGAGGTGAGCTGGTGGGCGCTCGAGGACGCGGCCATCGACCCGGGGAGCCTCAAGGGCAGCCGCACCGGCGTGTACGCCGGCATCAGCATCATGGACTACCGGGACATGGCGATCTCGGATCCCGGCACGAGCGAAGCCGCGGCCGGGCTCTACGCCGCCACCGGCAACGCCCTGAACACCGCGATCGGCCGGGTGTCCTTCGTTCTCGGCCTCGAAGGGCCGTCGATGGCGATCGACACCGCCTGCTCGTCCTCGCTGGTCGCCATCCACCAGGCCGTGGCGGGGCTCCAGCGCCGGGAGGCGGACCTGGTTCTGGCCGGCGGCGTCCATGCCCAGTTCGCCGGACGGCCGCTCGAGCTGCGCGCCAACGCGGGCATGCTGTCGCCGACCGGCCAGTGCTGGACCTTCGACGCGGCCGCCGACGGTTTCGTCTCCGGCGAGGGCTGCGGCCTGATCGTCCTCAAGCGGCTCAGCGACGCGCAGGCGGACGGCGACCGGATCTGGGCTGTCATTCCCGGCTCGGCGGTCAATCAGGACGGCGCCAGCCAGGGCCTGACCGTGCCCAGCGCTCCCTCCCAGGAGAAGGCGATGGAGGAGGCCCTGGCGCGGGCCGGCGCCTCCCCCTCCGATGTCGACTACCTGGAGACCCACGGCACCGGCACGATCGTCGGCGATCCCATCGAGTTGAACGCGGCGGCAGCCGTCTACGGACGCGAGCGCGACGCCGAACACCCCCTGCTGGTCGGTTCCGTCAAGACGAACATCGGACATCTCGGACCCGCCGCCGGCGTGGCGGGCCTGATCAAGGCGGTCCTGGCGATGAGACACGGGGTCATTCCCCGTCACCTGAACTTCAGCAACCCGAACCCCAACATCGACTGGGACCGCCTGCCCGTCCGCGTCACCGACGGGATGACGGACTGGCCCCGCCATCCCGATCGGCCCCGGCTGGCCGGCGTCAACTCGTTCGGTTGGTCGGGAACCAACGGCCACGTGCTGGTGCAGGGCTACGACGAGCTGAAGGCCCCTGCTGGCGCCGCTCGCGCGTCCTTCCCTGCCGGCGTGCGCCTGCCCGTGGGCACCCGGCCGGAACCGGGCGAGCCGGCGGCGGTCCGGGAAACCCGCTTCCTGCCGCTCTCGGCCAGGTCGCCCGAGGCACTGCGCGAGGTGGCCGGACGCTACCTGTCCTGGCTCGACGAACAGACAGACCCGGACCTCTCCGACCTGGCCTGGACGGTCGCGGTCGGGAGGAGCCACTTCGCGCACCGGGCCGGCCTGGTCTTCAGCGAGCCGGGAACCAGCGCGGCAGAGACTGGGTGCGCCGGCCTTCCGGCCGGCATCCGGCGCGAAGCGCCGGCTTCCGGAACTTCTGCCGCGCTCGCCCAGCTCCGGCAGCGACTGGAGGACCTCGCCGAAGAAGGCGGCGACCCACCCCGCGCAGCGCAGAAGGTGGCCTTCGTCTTCACCGGCCAGGCCAGTCAGTGGCCCGGCATGGGCAGGGCCCTGTACGAACGGGAGCCCGTGTTCCGCTCGGTGCTCGACCGCTGCGATCGGCTGCTCTCCGGGGAGCGCGGGGTCTCCCTGCTCGACGTCATGTTCGGAGAGAACGGCACCGACGGCCTGCTCGACGAACCGACCTGGACCCAGCCCGCCATCTACTCCCTGGAGTGCGCGCTGGTCGCGCTCTGGGAGAGCCTGGGTGTTGAGCCGAGCGTTGTCGTCGGCCACAGCCTGGGCGAGATCGCGGCCGCGCGGGCGGCAGGCGGCTTCACCCTCGAGCAGGGCCTTCGCTACGCCTCCGCCCGCGGCACCCTGATGGGCGCCACCCGCGCCGACGGCGCGATGGCCGCCGTCTTCGCGGCGGCCTCCCGCGTCGCCGAAGCGGTGGCCGAGCACAACGCCGGCTCGAACGACGCGGACCTCTCCGTTGCCGTCGACAACGGAGCGCAGCAGGTGGTGAGCGGGCCGGCCGCTGAACTCGACGCCGTGCTCGCCCGCTTCGAAGCCGAGGGCGTCAAGACGCACCGGCTGCGGCGCAGCCCCGCGTACCACAGCGCCCTGATCGAGCCGGCCCTGGACGAGCTGGAAGCCGCTGTCAACGAGATCGCGCCCTCGCCTCCGGCCCCCTCCGTCCCCCTGGTCAGCAACATCACCGGCCGGTTACTCGAGCCGGACGCCCGGATGGACGCCGCGTACTGGCGGCGCCACGCGCGCGAGCCGGTGGCGTTTCGGGCCAGCGTCGAGACCCTGGCGGAGCTGGGAGTGGACGCGGTCGTGGAGATCGGCCCCCACGCCGTGCTGGGCCCCGTGGTCTCGATGATCTGGCCCGCGTCGGCGCCGGCGGGATCCCCGCCGGTTCTCGCCAGTCTGCGGCGTCCGCCCCGCGACGCTGAGGAGCCGCCCGGCGACGCCAGCGGCGGCTTCATCGAGGCCGTCGCCGGCGCCTGGGAAGCCGGCCTCGACATCGAGTTCGAGGGCCTGTTCGCCGGCGAGGCGCGGCGACGGATCACCCTGCCGGGCTATCCGTTCCAGCGGATCCAGCACTGGGTCCGGACATCGAAGCGCCGTCACAAGGCCGACGGACATCCGCTGCTCGGCGTCCGCCACGAGTCGCCCCGCGGCGAGGTCATGTTCGAGACGGAGGTGTTCGCCTCCGATCCCGCGTGGCTGCTGGATCACCTGGTGTACGAGCAGGTGGTCGTCCCCGGCGGGCTCCACGGCGGCATGGCGGTCTCGGTGGCGCTGAGCCAGGGCGACGGGCCGGCGGTCGTGGATGAGTTGCAGATCTACAGCCCGCTGATGCTCGACGAGGAGGATCCGGAAAGCGGAGCGGGCGGCGGTGGCCGCACCCTGCAGTTCGTTCTGGACGGCTCGAACGACCTCGCGGAACGCCCCTTCGAGATCTTCACGAAGGGAGAGGGCGAGGAGGGCTGGACCCTTCACGCGGGCGGTCGACTCTCCTCGGGGAGGTCGGACATCGAACCGCTTCCCCCGCTCGACGTGGAGGCGCTCAAGGCCGAGTTGACGCCCCAGGATCCGGTGGAGTTCTACGCGATGCGGTCCGCGACGGGCATCTACCTCGGCCCGTCGTACCACACGATCGAATCCGCCTGGGCGCGGGAAGGAGAGTCCCTGGCCACGCTCGCGCTCAACGATTCGGTCGACGCGACGGGGATGGAACTGCACCCGCTGCTGCTGGACGGCTGTTTCCAGGTTCTGTCGCTGGCCCGCCACCACACCGTTTCCGAGCAGGGGGCGGTGTACATGCCCTTCGGTTGGCAGCGGCTGTGGGTGGCGGGGCCGATGCCGAGCAGGCTCCTCTGCCACGCGACCGTGAGGACGTCGGCCACGACGAACGGAGCGGACGCCGCGTCGTCCGAGCCGCCCGAAGTCGTGACGGGGGACGTTCGGTTCTACTCCACCGAAGGGGCGCCGCTCGGCGGCCTGTTCGGCTTCACCGTCAAGCGAGCCACCCGCGGCGCCCTCCTCTCGGCCAGGGCGGGAATGAAGGACCTCCTGTACGAGGTCGCCTGGCGCGAGCAGCCGCTGGACGGAAGCGTGCCCGCCGCCGACTTCCTGGCCAGCCCGGCGACGGTTGCCGGCCAGTCGCGCACCCTCGCCGAGCACCTCGCGGAGCGCGACGTCGAAGCGGCGGACCGGGTCACCCTGCTTCGGGACCTCGAGCGGCTGTCCCAGGCCTACGTCCTCTCGGCGCTCGAGGGAATGGGGTGGCGGCGCCGGACGGAGGCGGAGGTTTCGCCCGAGGATCTTCGCCGCGAACTGAACGTCGTCGACGAGCACCGGCGCCTGTTCCACCGGCTCCTGGCCATCCTGTCCGAGGCGGACATCCTGAGCCGTTCCGACGGGGGCTATGTCGTGGCGGTCGGAGTCGGCGACCCGCTCCCGGACGAAGCCTTGGCGGACCCCGAAACTCTCGCCGAGAGGCTTCGGGAGAAGCACCCCCACGGCTCCAACGAGCTCGGCCTGCTCTGCCGCTGCGGCCCGGCTCTCGCCGGGGTGCTCCAGGGAAGCACGGATCCGATGACGCTGATGTTCAGCGACGAAGGGCCCGGCGCGGCGGGCGTGTACCTCCAGGCCCCGGCCAACCGCTCCGCGAACCGGATGCTCGGAGATGCCGTTGAAGCGGCCGTCTCCGGCCTGCCGGAGGACCGCCGGCTGCGCGTACTGGAAGTCGGAGCGGGGACCGGGTCCGCCACCGAGGCGGTGCTCCCGCGCCTGCCTTGCGACCGGATCGACTACACCTTCACCGACATCTCGGCGGGCTTCTTCTCGCAGGCCGAAGAACGCTTCGCCGCGACCGGCGCGCCGATCGAGTACCGGCGGCTCGACATCGAGGCGGATCCGGCGGCACAGGGCTTCGACGTTCACGCATACGACCTGGTCATCGCCGCGAACGTGCTGCACGCAACCCGGGACCTGGGCGAGACGCTGTCTCACTGCCGCGACCTGCTCGCCCCGTCCGGTCAACTCGTTGCTCTCGAAGGTCTGCGGCACCGGACCTGGCAGGACCTGACCTTCGGGCTCCTGGACGGGTGGTGGCGCTTCACCGACGTCTACCGGACCGAGCACGCCTTCGCCAGGCCGGCCGGGTGGCGCCGGGCACTGGCCGACGCCGGCTTCTCCGACGTGGAGTTCCTGGGAACCCGCGATCCGGACACCGACGAACATCTCGGTTCGAGTGTCATCCTCGCCCGGGGTCCGGCCGAGGTCGTCCCGGCGCCGGGCGCCTGGGTCCTTGCGGCGGACAGCGCCGGCACGGCGGAGCAACTCGCCGCTGAGCTGGCCTCCCGCGACCAGACGGTCCTTCTGGTCCGCGCCGAAGGCGATTCCGGCGGTCCCCGGACCGAAGTTCCCGGTGTGACAACGGCCGCCATCGAACCGTCGGACCGCGAGGCCTGGCGATCGCTGCTGGAGGAGTTGCCCGAGGAACCGCCTCTCCGGGGCGTCGTCCATCTCAACGCCCTCGACGGACACGGAGCGTCGGCATCCACGGACGAGATGGCGGCGGACGTCACGCACGCCGCGTCCTCGGCACTGGCGCTCGCGCAGGGCGCCATCGACGCCGGCGTCGGCCCGACGGAGGGTGTCTGGTTCGTGACGCGCGGCGCACAGGTCCTCGAGCAGGACCTCCTTGCAAGAACGTCCGGCGAACTTGCCGGCGCCGCCCTCTGGGGCTTCGGCAAGACGATGTCCTGGGAGGCGTCCCACCTTCAGCCGAAACTGATCGATCTCGACCCCTCCCTGGAAACGGCCGCGGTCCCGGATCTCCTCCAGGAACTCCTGTTCGCCGATTCCGAGACCCTCATCGCCCACCGGGGAGGCGTCCGTAGGGCCGCGCGCCTGATTCGGCCCGGCGCCGACGACCCGCGTCTCGTCCTGCCGGAGGACCCCGACTGGGTCGTCGGCCCCGAGGATCCGGAGGCCGGCCTGACCACCCTCCGGGCGAAGCCCCGGCCCCGAACCGATCTCGAACCCGGCGAGGTCCGGGTCGCCGTCGAGGCGATGGGCCTCAACTTCGTCGACGCGCTGATGAGCATCGGCGCGGTTTCCACCGGAGGCGAGATCGGCCGCGAACTGGTCGGCCGCGTCCTGGAGACGGGCGAAGAGGTCGATGGCCTTGCGACCGGCGACCTGGTGGCCGGGATGGGATTCGGTTCCTTCACCCCGGAGATCGTCACCCATGCGGCGCTCGTCGCGCCCGCCCCCGCCGGCCTCTCCACGGCCGCCCTCGCGACCGTGCCCATCTGCTTCGTCACCGCCGATCTCGCGTTCCGGACGGCGGATCTTCAGGCCGGAGAACGCGTGCTGATCCACGCCGGGGCCGGCGGCGTCGGCCTTGCCGCGATTCAACTGGCCCAGGCCGCCGGCGCCGAGGTCCTCGCGACCGCTAGCGCCGCCAAGCAGTCCTTCCTCCGCTCCCTCGGCGTCGCCCACGTGTTCGACAGTCGGGAGACCGCGTTCGGCGACGAGATCCTAGACGCGACGGACGGCGAGGGCGTCCACGTCGTCCTGAACAGCCTGACCAGCGAGGGCTTCATCGAAGCGAGCCTCGCCTGCCTGGACTCCGGCGGCCGCTTCGTCGAGATCGGGAAGCGGGGCATCTGGAGCGAACAGGAGATGTCCGCGTCGCGTCCCGATGTCGCGTACTCCGTCCTCGACGTGGATGCGCTGAAGCGGACCGATCCGGTGCGCGCCGGCGCTTCCCTCGCCCAAGTCATGGATCGCCTCGCGGCCGGCGAACTGTCGCCGCTGCCGCACACGGTCTGGCCGTTCTGCGAGATCGAATCGGCGATGGACGCCATGCGCGCCGCCCGGCACATCGGCAAGAACGTTCTCCGCATGCCGCCGCTCGCCGGGGGTGGTCTCCGGCCGGATCGCGCCTATCTGGTCACCGGCGGCCTCGGAGGGATCGGCTGCGCGGTCGCCCGCTGGCTGGTCGAGCAGGGCGCCGGCGCCGTCGTTCTCAACGGCCGTCGGAATCCTGACCCGGAGGCCGAAGCGGTCATCCGCGAGCTGCGCGAAGCCGGCGCGGACGTGCGAGTGGAGATCGCCGATGTGACGGACTTCGCCGCCATCGACGCGTTGCTCGCCCGAATCGATGAAGGTCCGAAGCCGCTCGGAGGCGTCATCCACAGCGTCGGCGTCCTCTCGGACGGCGTCATCGAGAACCAGACCTGGGACCGCTTCGAGCAGGTGCTGTGGCCGAAGGTCCTCGGCGCCTGGCACCTCCACCAGTCCACCAGGACCAGAGAGCTCGACCTGTTCGTCCTGTTCTCCAGCGGAATCGGCGTGGTCGGCAACCCCGGGCAGTCGAATCACTCCGCCGCCAACGCCTTCCTCGACCAGCTCGCCGCCCACCGGCGCGGCCTGGGACTCCCCGGTCAGTCGATCGCCTGGGGGGCCTGGTCGGGCATCGGGGAAGCGGAAGAGCAGAGGGAGAGGATCAGGAGACGTTTCGACCACACCGCCGCGGAGTGGATCACTCCCGAACAGGGCATCGAGGCCCTCGACCGGCTGGTCCGGCAGGACGTGACCGCGCCCATGGTCACCGCGACCGACTGGTCCATCGTTGCCGAGGAGTTCGGGACACCGCCGCCGTTCTTCGACGAGCTGCTGGCCACGAGGAAGGTACGGCACCGGCAGACGGAGGAGCCGGCCGCCTCCAGCGGCCTGATGGCACAACTGCGGGAGGCGCCGTCGGAAGAGAAACGGAATCTGCTGGAGGCCTTCATCCAGCAGGAGCTGCAGTCCGTGCTCCACCTCCCGTCGCCGCCCTCGGCGACCGTCGGCTTCTTCGACGTGGGCATGGACTCGCTGATGGCGGTGGAGCTGCGGAACCGGCTGAACCGCGCCTTCGCCGGCGAGTACACGACGTCCAACACGATCGTCTTCGATTACCCCAGCACGGCGGAACTCGCTGGCCACCTGGCAGCCGAGATCGAAACCCTCACCGGCGCGCCCCGCGTTCCCGAGAAGCCTGTCGCACAGCCCCGCCGTCAGACGACCGAAACGGACCGGGAGGGCATCGCCATCGTCGGCATGGCCTGCCGTTTCCCCGGCGCCCCGGACGTGTCAACCTACTGGGAGCAGCTCCTGGCGGGCGCCGATCTGGTCACGGAGGGACGCACCGGGGTCGACTACTGGCTCGACCGCGTCGGCGATCCCGAGGCCGACCACCCGGCCTATCGCTGGGGCGGCTATGTCGGGGGTCTTGAGCTATTCGACGCCAGGTTCTTCGGCCTCCGGCCGATCGCGGCGGAGGCGATGGACCCGCAGCAGCGGATGCTGCTGGAGACGAGCTGGCAGGCCCTGGAGGATGCCGGGATCGATCCCGAAGATCTCAGGGGCAGCCGCACCGGCGTGTTCGCCGGGCTGAACGCGAGCGAGTACCGCGACCTGATGATCGCGAGCGGCTCGGACGGCGGTTCCGTCGGCACGATGTCCAGCACCACCGTGGGGCGGGTCGCCTACACGCTCGGTCTGATGGGCCCTGCCCTGCCCTTCCAGTTGCAGTGCGCGGCGTCGCTCGCGGCGGTCCACGCCGCGGCAACGGCGCTGGAGCGCGGCGAGGTCGACATGGCGCTGGCCGGCGGCGTCAACGCGATCTTCTCGCCCAACTTCAGCAGGCTCCTCCTCGAGCACGGCCTGCTCACGTCGACCGGACGCTGCGCCACGTTCGACGCTTCGGCGGAGGGCTACGTCCGCGGCGAGGGATGCGGCGTCGTCCTCCTCAAGCGGTTGGGCGAAGCGGTGGCCGCCGGCGATCGAATCTGGGCAGTGATCAGGGGCTCCGCCGTCAACCACAACGGCACCGCCGCAGGAATGACGATGCCGAGCGGCCCCGCCCAGGAACAGGTCATCGAGGAGGCGCTGTCCCGCGCCGGCATCGCACCCGCCGATGTCGACTACCTGGAGGCCCACGGCGCCGGATCGGAGATCGGCGACTCCATCGAGGTGCAGGCCGCGGCGGCCATCTACGGCCGGGAGCGGGAACCTGATCGGCCACTGCTGATCGGCACGGCCAAGACGAACATGGGTCACCTCGAATCGGCCGCGGGCATCGCGGGACTGATCAAGGTCGTTCTGGCCATGCGTCATGGGGTCATTCCGAAGCACCTGCACTTCGAGACGCCGAACCCGGGCGTGGACTGGGACCAGCTGCCCGTGCGGGTGACGTCCGAACGAACGCACTGGCCGCCGGCCAACGGCCGTCCGGCCCGTGCCGGAGTCAGCGCCTTCGGGTTCTCCGGAACGAACGTGCACGTCGTGGTCGAGGGCTACGCCGCGCCGGAGGGCGACTCCGAGCCGGGCGAACGCGAGACCCGCATCCTGCCGCTCTCCGCGAAGTCCGAAACCGCCTTGCGGTCGCTCGCCGGGCGCTTCCTCGGCTGGGTCGACGGCCACAACGGCGACCTCGAGTCCGACGACAGCGCGGCCGGTCCGCTCCTGTCCGACCTGGCATGGACCGCCGGCACCGGCCGCAGCCACTTCCCCCACCGCGCCGCGGTCGTGTTCCGCGACAGCGCATCGCTCGCCCGTGGCCTCCGGACGCTCTCCGAAGCGAACGGCGCACCGGAACCGCGAGAAGCGACGAACGTCGCCTTCGTCTACGCCGGCCAGGAGAGCCGGTGGCCCGGCATGGGAGAGGCGCTCTACCGGACCGAGCCGGTGGTTCGGGCGGTTCTCGACCGCTGCGATGAGGTACTCCGAAACGAACGCGGCGAATCGCTCCTGGAGATCATGTTCGGGCGAACGGACGCCTCCGGCGATCTCGACGATCCGGCCTGGGCCTGTCCGGCCGTCTACGCGCTCGAGTGCTCGCTGACGGCCCTCTGGTCGAGCATCGGCATCCGGCCGAGTGTCATCGTCGGGTTCGACGCGGGTGAACTCGCGGCGGCTCAGGCCGCCCGGATCTTCAGCCTGGAAGACGGCCTCCGCCTGGCGGCCGCCGCGGGCGAGTCGGGGGCTGCGGAAGGACCCGTGGTCCTCGAACGCCCTTCCCTCACGATGATCCGCGGCGTCGACGGTCGTCCACTGGCGGCGAACGAGGCGCTGGACCCCTCCTTCTGGCTCCAGCGCGCCTTCCGGATCCAGGGCGATCGGGAGTCCGCCGCACCGGAAGCAAGTGCTGCCACCCTGGCGGACCGCGGAGTCGAAGTCGTGCTGGAAGTCAGCCCGGGATCATCCGTGGCTCCGGCGATCGCCGAAGTCTGGCCCGCATCCGACGCCGAAGCCGCTGGCGACGAAGCAACCAACAGCGCCCCGCTCGTGCTCGCGAGCCTGCGGCCGCCGTCCGGCGATGCCGCGGAGAGCCGCCCCGGCGGCGGCTTCCTCGAAGCCGCGGCCGCCGCCTACGAGGCCGGGCTACCGATGTCCTTCGCGGGCCTCTTCGCCGGCGAGACGCGACGCCGGATCGCGCTCCCCGGCTATCCCTTCGAGCGCAGGCGTCACTGGGTGGACCCGCCCAGCAAACCGGTCTGACGCAGGAAAGCCCGGAGCATGGCAACACACTCCGCCGGCTTCTCCAGTTGCAGGAAGTGGGTCGAGTCCGCGATGAAGTCGTAGTCCACGTTCCGGATGTGCGCGAGATCGAAGCTCGGCAGGTACGCGTACGGCAGGGTCGGATCGGCCCCGATCACCTTCGTCGGGCAGGAGAGCAGGCTCAGGTCCAGCAACGGGGCAAAGCTCCTCACGTACTCCGAGACCTGCGCCTCGAACTCCCGCGGACAGCGGAGCTCGAGGCCTTCGCCGTCCTCAGCCCTCCTGAGGGTGCTACTTGCGACGAGTTCCCGCACGCCCGGCAGCACCCGGGCATACACCGGGGAGTACCGGAGCAGATCCGAGAACTCCTCTTCGGACCGGAAGCGGACTGCCCGGCGCCGGGTCAGCGCCGTCGCCCGGTCGGCGGCGTCGTCGAACTCGGCCTCACTCGCAGCGGGCTTGCAGAAGGGTGGATCGAACAGGACCAGGGCCGAGTACGGATCGGAGAACGAGAGAATGGCGACGATCGTCGTCAGCGAATGGAAGACGCCGACGGTCGGTTTGTCCCCATAGCGCTCCGCGATGGCCCCGGCGAGGACGTCATGATCGTGGATCATCGCCGGGATGCTGTGGTTCATCTGCTCACCGACGGCGTTCCAGCCGTGGCTTCTGACGTCGTAGACGATCAGGTCGAACTCGTCCGCCAGGAGCGACCAGAACGGATAGTAGGCGTCGATGGCGAGGCCGTTGCCATGACTCAGAACCAGACGCAGCGGTGCGTCCAGCCGGCCATGCCGGCGTACCGTCGTGACCGTCTCCTCGTCGAGCCGCACCTCGTCCACGGCAAGGGGCTCGGGTACTTCCCAGACAGTCAACGGGCTACCGCTTCCGCTCTCACCTATGCGAACTGCGCCTCGACGCCGGCCCCGGCGTCCGTCGCCGGCAGGTCCTCGACCGCGAGCGCCGCGGCGTAGCGCCGGTTACCGAGGTTCTCCAGCCGCCACCTGACCGCGGGCGTTACTGGAAGGCGCACGAAACAACTGGTCGCGCCTCGACTCATCGCCGGGGGAATCTCGAAGCTCGTCGTGTCGATCCTCAGGCCGACGCCGGCCGCCTTGACCAGCGCTTCCTTCATCGTCCAGAGGCTGTAGAACAGGTCGGCCTTGCGGCTTCCTTCGGCGGCAGCGAGTCCCGCCCGTTCTCCGGGGGCGAAGAGGAGGCGGATGTCGTCGTCCATGTCGCGCCGCGCTTTCCGGTCTTCCACATCCACGCCGATCCGCCCCCGTGGCGCGATCGCGATCAGGCCATGCCGGCCGCTATGGCTGACGTTGAAGGAGACGGGCGCTGGAAATCCCCCGACCAGCGCGAACGGCTTGCCATGTTCCGAGGCTCCGAAGGAGAGATCCTCGTTGCCACAGTCGAGTTCCCGGCAGAGCAGCGCCCGAAGCGCCGCGCGGCAGAGGGTGAACTCGCGTCGCGGCCCCGACCGCGCGAACCGGCGCCGCCGGGCCTGCTCCGCTCCGTCAAGCCACGTCAAGGCCTCTCGCTCCCGGGCCGAAGAAGGTCCCAGGTCGACGTACACGACGGTGACCCGACCGGACCTGTGAATCGTGCGGGCCCCGCAGCCCGCGGCGCTCAACCGGCGCTGGAATCGAGAAACGCGGCGAAGTCCCGCAGGTTCTTCCAGTTGGCAACCTCCTCGGGGGGAACCTCAACGCCGAACGCCTCTCCGACCTTCTTCACGAAGGCCACCGCGTCAAGGGACGAGATGTCGGAGGAAAGCAGACCGGCATCGAGATCCAGGTCCCTTCCGATGTCGAGGTGTTGGCTGGCGAGTTCCTGAATGCGGGCTTCGGTTGCACTCACGGCGAGGCTCCTATGGTTGGAAGTTGAGGGGCCGGATCGTACTACGGATTCTCACCAGGAGACACGCGTGAGCCACTTCGATCCAGCCGAAGGACACGATCGCGTCACTCCCGACGTCCACCGATAGGCTGCGTCGACCCAGCGGCCGCGCCGCAGCGTTAGTCGATCGCGCCGGCCTGGCGGGCTCGGTCGAGCACTCGCTCTGCGCGGTGCAGGTGCGGGGCGTCGACCATCTGGCCTTCGTAGCGAAAGGCCATCCGGCCCTGAGCCTGATTCTCGGCGAACGCGGCAACCAGTGCCGCGGCGGACGCGACCTCGGCCTCGCTCGGCGTGAAGACCTCGTTGACGATCGGGATCTGGTTCGGATGAATCGTCATCTTGCCCTCGAAGCCCATCCACGCCGCCCGCTGGCAGTCGAGGCGCAGACCGTCCAGATCTCCGATGTCGACGAAGACACTGTCGATCGGCTGGGCACCGCCGGCACGGGCGGCCAGCAGGGTCATCGACCGGCAGTAGCGGAAGACGTCCAGGTACTCGCCCCGCTCGTCCCGGCGCCGGCTCGCGCCAATCGACACGGACAGGTCCTCGGCGCCCCAGGTCAGCGCCGAGACGCGGTTGGTGGCGGTCAGGTGAGCGAGGTTCAGGGCTCCGCCGGCGGTCTCGGTCGCGATCAGGATCAGGGCGATGCCGCCCAAGTCGTGGCCATGGGCAAGCTCCAGTTGCGCGACCAGCCGGTCGACCCGCAGCACATCGTCGACGCCGCTGACCTTGGGCACGACGTAGGCATCCGGCGGATTCTCCATCGTGACCTCGACGTCCTCCCGACCCCAGGGCGTCATCAGGTCGTTGATCCGCACGGCGCGCTCCTTGCGGCCGAAGTCCGTCGCCCTGAGCCAGCCGGCCACTTCGCGGCGCACTTCCTCCTTCCGCTCCGGCGTCACCGCGTCCTCGAGGTCGAGGATCAGGGTGTCGGCCTCGAGTCCCAGGGACTTGGCCAGCATTCGCTCGTTACCGCCGGGTACGAAATGGACCGCGCGCCTGAGACGGGCGTTGTTCACGAAGCGACTCTCGAGTCGCGGAGCTCCAGTTCGACCCGGCGCAGGCCCTCCGCGAAGGCCTCGGGCTGGACGCCCAGACCGAAGCGGAGGTAGCCCGGCATGCCGGCCCAGCGGCCCGCG
This sequence comes from Acidobacteriota bacterium, assembly GCA_026708285.1. GTDB lineage: Bacteria > Acidobacteriota > Thermoanaerobaculia > Multivoradales > Multivoraceae > Multivorans. Next base: position 5,912 of record JAPOVF010000228.1, on the reverse strand, counting down.
ACCAGCAGGACGCTGCGGTTCAGCCGCAGCCGTTCGGCGAAAGCGGCGCAGTCCGCCGAACGGCCGTTCTCCAGCAGCGGCACGAAGCCGTAGGCGCCGGCGCGGGGCTCGCGGTAGGCGATGGCGCCGTTCTGCCGGCCGGTCCAGTCGCGGAAGGTCGCGCGGTTCGTGCGCATCATCCGCCGCGCCCGTTCGAACAGCCGTTCCTGGTTCGACGGCTCGGTCGCGAAACGTGCGATCGGGTCGGAAAGCGCCGCGGGGGCGATCGTCGTGAAGTCCCGCCTCGACCAGCAACGCTCGACGAACTCGGGCGGACCGACCATCCAGCCCAGGCGGGCACCCGGCAGGCCGTAGGCCTTGGACAGGCTCGAGACCGCGACGACACGCTCGCCCCGTCCCCACATGCCGGGAGTCTCCTCTCCGGGCAAAAGATCGTGCACGGCGCCGCGGTAGACCTCGTCCGACAGAACCCAGGCACCGACCCGTTCCGCGGCGGCGGCGATGCGGTCCAGTTCCGACGGCGTGAACACGTGGCCGGTCGGGTTGTTCGGATGACTCAGGTAGATGAGCTTCGTCCGCTCGCCGACCGCGTCCTCGAACGCGTCCCAGTCGAGCGACCAGGTCGATTCGTCGGCGCCGGGGAGGAGGGGTATGTCTCGCACCACCGCCCCAAGACCACGGGCCGCCAGACCTACCTGCAGGTAGTTTGGCACGATGGCGACCACCTCGTCGGCCGGCCCGACCAGGACCTGCACGGCCACGTAGTTCGCCTCGGCCGAGCCGGTCGTCACCAGCAGATTCTCGATCGTCGCCCCGGCGTAGTGCCCGGCGAGCTGCGAGCGCAGCTCCGGCGTGCCGTTCGACTGGATGTACTCGAGCGGCACCGAGTGCAGTCCGTCCAGATCGAACCCCAGCGCGGCCAGGCCGGCCAGCGTCAGCGGTTCGACGCCGCTCTCGCTCAGGTTGATGTCGACGCGATGTTCCCAAAGCGACTGTTGCCGCTCCAGATCGAAGGTCTCCATCTCCATCGTGCTTGTCCCTCGCCGGATCGGTTCGTCGTCAGGCGCCGCAGTATGCCACCGCCTCGGGCAGGATAGGCGCCGTGCCGCGACTGCTTCTGCGACTCCTGGCCGGAGTCCACCTCGTTGCCTTCGTTTCGCTCTGGGTCCAGATCGACGGTCTGATCGGATCGCGCGGCATTCTCCCGGCACGGGACTTCTTCGCCTATCTCGAACGGGTTCTCGGCGCCGGGGTGCTCGAACGGTTCGTCAACGTTCCGTCACTGCTCTGGTTCGGCGCCGACGACGCCGCGCTCCATGTGCTCTGCGCGGCCGGCGTCCTTCTGTCCCTGCTCGCGATCGCCGGCCTGGTGACCGCGCCGGTTTTCGCCGCGCTCTGGATCTGCTATCTGTCGCTGGTCTGGGGCGGCCAGACCTTTCTCGCCTTCCAGTGGGACACCCTGCTGCTGGAGGCGACCCTGTGCGCCGTCGTGCTGGCGCCCCTGGGCTGGCCTTTCCGGGGACCGGCCACCGCGCCGGGCGAACCGCGGCGACTCACCGCGTCCATTCGCGCCGCGTTCCGAGTCACGCCGAATCCCGCGGCCGCCCGGCCGGGGACGTGGCTCTTCCGGCTCCTGGTGGTCAAGCTGATGTTCCTGTCGGGGGCGGTCAAGCTGCTCAGTCTCGACCCGACGTGGTGGCGATTGACCGCGCTCGACGTCCACTACTTCACCCAGCCGCTGCCCGTGGCGGCGAGCTGGTACGCGCATCACCTCCCGGAGTGGGTCCATCGTCTGTCGGTGCTGGTCATGTTCGCGGTGGAGCTGGCGGCACCGTGGTTCGTCTTCTTCCGGCGCCTGCGGCTGCCCGGAGTGGGAGTGCTGCTCCTGCTCCAGTTGCTGATCGCGGCCACCGGCAACTACGGGTTCTTCAATCTGCTCACCGCGGTGTTGTGCCTGTCCTGGTTGGGCGCGGGGACAGTAGACGGGTGGACGCGGACATCGGGGCTGCAGGCCGCCGCCCGGGGAGGCGGTCGCCCTCGGGCCCGGCCCGGGAACCGCGTCCGTTGGGCCGTCGCGACGGCGATTCTCCTCCTGAGCCTGCTGACCTCCATGCGTGAGCTCACCCGCTCCCTCCCCCGCGGACCCGAGACGCCACCGGCAGCGGCAGCCGCGGCGGACTTCATCGACCGGGCCCTCGTCGATCCCGCCGCTCCCCCGCTCCGGGCCATCGCGCCTTTCCGCTCGATCAACGGCTACGGCCTCTTCCGTGCGATGACGACGTCGCGCCCGGAGATCGTCGTGGAAACGAGCGCCGACGGCGCGACCTGGAGCGAACTCGCCTTCCGCTTCAAGCCCGGCGATCTCGACCATCCGCCCCGCGCCGCCTTCCCGCACATGCCGCGACTCGACTGGCAGATGTGGTTCGCGGCCCTGGACCCGGCCGGAGCGGACTGGCTGGGTTCCTTCGTCGAGCGGCTGTTCGAGGGCGAACCGGCGGTTCTGCGGTTGCTCGGCGAAGCGGCGCGCCCGGCGGAGCCCCCGCGCTACGTGCGACTCCGCCTCTACGACTACGCGTTCAGCGAACCACGCACCGGAGCTCGGTGGTGGCAGCGTGAGTTCCTCTACGATCTTTCGCCTGTACTCGCGAGAGAAGCCTTCGCACAGGATCCCGTCGATGGCGGTGCTCGATGAGCCCGGTTCGGTTGCGCTACGGCAGCGCGTGGACCGACGGCATGACACCCACGGCGTGGCTGCCGAAGCCGAAGTCGGTCGGCTCGTACGCGCCGACGACCCGGGCGTCGCTGCGCTCCGGGATCCGGTCCTCCATGCCGAGCCCCCAGTACACGGCGTTCACGAGCAGCCGGCGCAGTCCCTCACTCTCGAAGTCCGTGGAAGCGCCCATGGTCGTCGTGACCACGCGCGCGGTCTTTCCGCCGGCGCCGGTGTAGGAACGGGTCCAGGCGATCGGAACCATCGGGTCGTTCTTCGGTCCGTCGACCGGCGGATCGTCGGGCGACATGCCGGCGAGGACGGCGCCGAGCAGCAGGACGTTCGCGTCGTCGCCCAGGTTCCTGAGACCGTAGACGTCGGTCGGGCCCCACACATCGTCGACGCCGCGGAGGATCGGATGGTCCGCCGCGCCCGGAGCGACCACGCCGCGCGTACTTTCCTGGCCGTGACGCCCGTGGTGGTTGATCCACGTGTCGCCGAGCACCTGCTGGCCAAAACCGCCAGGCCAGGACTCGCTGCGGAAGCTCCAGTGCGCGTAGGGGCTGTCCAGGTTCCGCTGGTAGGCGAAGGCGTGGGTCGCGGTGCGCAAGCCAACGATCGGCCGCCCCGACTCGACATAGTCGACGATGTGCTTCATCTGCTGGTCGGGTAGCTCGCGGAACCGCGTGGCGATCACCATCAGGTCGGCGTCGTCGAGCGCTTCGAGACCCGGAATGTTCGTCTGCTCCTCCGGATCGATCGCACCGGTCTCCGCGTCGATCGAGAACAGGACCACGCACTCGAACCCGTGCCGCACCGACAGCAGCTTGCCGAGCATCGGCATCGCTTCCTCGGAGCGGTACTCCTCGTCGCCGGCGATCAGAACGACCTTGTGGCCGGCGCCTGGTCCGTCGCCGCCCGGGTAGGTCACCCACTGGGCCTCGCTGCCCCGTCCGGGAGCAGGCAGAAACATGATCAGCGAGGCGGACAGCACCATCAGGCCAACGACCGAACGACCACACTTCATCAGCAGAACCTCCGCCGGCAGCGTACCAGCGCGCTATCGTACGCACCCCAACGCTCGACCGCTAACTTCACAAGACCACCCGTCACCACTCCAGGAGCCCGAGAATGAAGAGACAACCGCGCCCTCTCGCCTTCTTTCTCGGTCTGCTCCTGCTCGCTACGGGTATTGCGGAGGCACAAGACTTGAAGACTGAGTTCCTGGGCACCCAGCAGGGCTTCTCCCACATCGCCAAGACGACCGCCAACGGCGTCACCACGATCCGCATCTCCGGCCAGGTCGGCATGGCCGACGGGGCGGACGCGCCCGCGACCACTCTCGCCGAGCAGGCGGAGATCGCCTTCTCCAACCTAGTCAAGCGCGTGGAGCAGGCCGGAGCCAGCGCCGAGGACATCGTCAAGACGACGGTCTTCATCAAGGACATCGACCCGGAGAAGGTCCAGACCGTCGGCCGCGCCCAGGCCAAGGTGCTGCAACTCGACCCGCCGCGAGCGGCGACGTGGGTCGGGGTCACGGGGCTGGTGTTCCCGTCGTTGCTGGTTGAAGTGGAAGCGACGGCGGTGGTGGCTGCGGAGTAGGGGATCGTGCCGGCCTCCGGCCGGCGCGTTGTCTTCCGCGGGTCAGAAGACCCGCGGTCACACGCCTTCGGCGGCAGCCGGCCAGAAGGCCGGCGCACCCAGTGTGAAACGGCCGCCGGCCGAAGGCCGGCGACCGCCTTCCAACGGCGTCAGCAAGAGGGAGACGCTCCGCGCGGCGTGGAGCGGGAGACGGGATTCGAACCCGCGACCAACAGCTTGGAAGGCTGTGACTCTACCCCTGAGTTACTCCCGCGCACCCGCGAGGGTGAGGAAGTGGTGGAGGCGGATGGATTCGAACCACCGTAGGGCTTTGCCCGACAGATTTACAGTCTGTTGCCTTTGACCGCTCGGCCACACCTCCGGCAACTTCCCCATGGAGCCGGCACCCGGATTCGAACCGAGGACCTACTGCTTACAAGGCAGTTGCTCTACCACTGAGCTATGCCGGCCCTCGCTTGCGAGGCGCTTGGCGCCACGGCGACGCCGGAGTCTACGCCAGGCCCTCCGGCCTGACAAGACGCTGGCGCACCGCCTCGTAGAGGAGCGCCGCGGCGGCGGTGGAGAGGTTCAGAGACTCTACATGGCCGCGCATCGGCAGGCCGAGAAGGCCGTCGCACAGACTTTTCGTGCGGCGGCGCAAGCCGCGGGCTTCACCGCCGATGCAGAGCACGATCCGGCCGCTCAGGTCGACGGTCCAGGGCGAGACGCCGCCGGCATCGGCGCCATACACCCAGAAGCCGTCCCGCTTGAGCCGCTCGATCTCCCGGGCGCTGTTCACGATCCGCTCGACATCCAGCCAATCGACCGCGCCCGCCGCGGTACCGGCCACTGCCGCCGAGAGCGGCGCCGAACCGCGATCGCGGATCAGGACGCGTCCCACGCCGGCGCCCTCGCACACCCGCAACAGGGCGCCGAGATTCCGCGGATCCTGAACGTCCTCGACCAGCACGACGAGCTCCGGGCCCGCGGCGGCAGGCGCCGTCGCGGAGCGTTCCCGCGGAGCCAGGACCCCCGCGAAGCCCCGCGCCGCCGCGTGGTCGACTCCCGCCGCTTCGAGCCGCGCCCGCAGTTCGCCGGCACTGACGCGTCGAACCGGCACGCGGTGCCTGGCGCACAGACTCTCGATCGTCCTGCGACGCTCCCCCGAAGCCCTCCCGATGACGACTTCCACGACCTCGTGCGGGTGGCTGCGGAGGATCTCGCGAACCGGCTGGAAGCCGAGCCGCCAGCCCGCACCGGCGACGGAGCCCGCAGCATGCCGGCGACCTTCCGGGCCGCTCACGTTCGCCGCTCGATCAGCACGACGGCTTCGGCCGCCATGCCCTCGCCTCGACCCAGGGGTCCCAGTCCCTCATGCGTCGTCGCCTTGAAGTTCATTCGTCCGGCGCCTACTCCGAGCAGAGACGCTACGTGACCCTCGATCGCGACGCGGTACGGCCCCATCCGCGGCCGCTCGGCGATCAACGTCACGTCGCAGTTCTTGACCTCGAAGCCGTTCTCCCGCACCAGACCCACGATTCGGCGCAGCAGGTCCGAGCTGTCGGACCCGCGCCAGGCATCGTCCGACGGCGGAAAGTGGACTCCCAGATCGCCGAGCCCA
>JAPOVF010000214.1 GCA_026708285.1 Acidobacteriota bacterium | reverse complement strand
GCTTCGGTAGGAGTATGCCCACTCCTTGCGTCTTGCTGCGCGCAGCGGAGGGCCGGCATCCGGAAGGTAAGGGCCGGCCAGAGATAGGAATACGAATGACTGCAATAGCCAGAGCAAGAACGGCGAACCCGACCTACAGCCCCAAGGTGGGCGAGATCGAGCGCCGCTGGTACGTGGTGGACGCGGAAGGGGCGACGCTCGGACGTCTGGCTACACGGGTGGCGCGCATCCTGACGGGCAAGGACAAGCCCACATACGCTCGCCACATCGATGTCGGCGACTTCGTTGTGGTCGTCAACGCCGAGAAGGCGGTTCTGACCGGCGGCAAGGACGACAAGAAGATCTACTACCGCCACAGCGGACAGCCCGGAAAGCTCAAGTCGGAGACTGCTGGCCGCCTGCGCGGCCGCCGACCGACCAGGCTCGTGGAACTGGCGGTGCGGGGGATGCTGCCGAAGAACCGCCTGGGCCGCAGGCAACTGAGGAAGCTCAAGGTTTATGCCGGAGCGGAACATCCGCATGCGGCACAGCAGCCGGAACCGATCGCGATCAAGGGGAGTCCGAGTTGACGGAAGCGAGTTACGGAACGGGCCGCCGCAAGACGGCCACGGCGCGCGTCTTCCTGCGCCCGGGAAGCGGCGAGATGACGGTCAACGGCATGGGGATGGACGACTACTTCAGCAGCGAAGTGCTGAAGATGATTGTCCGCCAGCCCCTGCAGGTGGCCGAGAAGGAGGGCGATGTCGACATGTCGTGCACGGTCCGCGGCGGCGGCAGTTCAGGCCAGGCAGGCGCCATCCGGCACGGCCTTTCGCGTGCGCTGGTGGACTTCGATCCGGAGCTTCGCGAGCCGCTCAAGGCGGCCGGGTTCATGACCCGGGATCCGCGGCGCAAGGAACGCAAGAAGTATGGCCAGAAGGGTGCGCGCGCGCGCTTCCAGTTCAGCAAGAGATAGCGGGGACAGGTTTTTGGCTCACGTCACGATGAAGGAGATGCTGGAAGCCGGCGTCCACTTCGGTCATCAGACGAGGCGCTGGAATCCGAAGATGCGCAGCTACATCTTCGGCCGGCGCAACGGCATCTACATCATCGATCTTCAGCAGACCCTGCAGCGGTTCCGCGAGGCCGCGGAGTACGTGGAGCACATGGCGCGCATGGGTCGCCGTCTGCTGTTCGTCGGCACGAAGCGACAGGCCCAGCAGGCGGTCGAGGAGGAAGCGCGACGCTGCGGCCAGTTCTACGTCACCCATCGGTGGCTTGGCGGCACGCTGACCAACTTCGTCACCATCCGCGCTTCCGTCGAACGCCTCCAGGATACGGAGAAGAAGCTCGCCGACGAGGAGAGTCTCCTGACCAAGAAGGAGCGCCTACGGCTCGAGCGCGAGCGGGACAAGATGGTCCGCAACCTGGACGGAATCCGGGAGATGGAACGGCTCCCCGACGCACTCTTCGTCGTCGATCCGCGGCGTGAGCACATTGCGATCGCGGAGGCGAACAAGTTGAACATCCCGGTCGTGGCGATCGTGGATACGAACTGCGATCCGGAACTGGTGGACCATGTGATTCCGGGCAACGACGACGCCATCCGAACGATTCGACTGTTTGCCGGCCGCATAGCCGACTCCTACATCGAGGGCGCCGCCGCCTGGAGCAAGGGTGACGAGGGGGAAGCGGAAACCGCTGCAGCCGTCGAGGCGGACGGGGAAGCCTCGGAGCCGGCGGAAGCCCCTGAGCCGGAGGGGCCGGCCGAGCCCGTCGAGTCCGCCGCGGATTCAGCCGAGTCTGCGGCCGAGCCTGTCGAGTCAGCCGAGTCGGTCGCCGAGCCTGTCGAGGCAACGGCCGAGCCGGCAGCCGAGGCGGCTGAGCCTGCTGCGGCCAGCGGCAACGCCTGAGCCACAACCAGCAGTTTCGTGTTGAGGCGCCGACGATTCTCTCGTCCGGCGAAGCGGTGACAACGGCGCCGGCATCCAGTTGAAGTTCGAGTCCGGGGCGACTGGAGCCCCTTAGGGAGAAGGAAGCGATGAGCAAGGCAGTGACAGTCGCGATGGTCAGGGAGCTCCGCGAGCGGACCGGCGCGGGCATGATGGACTGCAAGAACGCCCTGGTCGAGACCGGCGGCGACGTGGAGGCGGCTCTCGACGCGCTGCGCAAGAAGGGACTGGCCTCCGCGGCCAAGAAGGCGGGCCGTGCGACGACTGACGGTCTCGTCGTCTCCTACATTCACGCCGGCGGCAAGATCGGCGTGCTGCTCGAGATCAACTGCGAGACGGACTTCGTGGCCCGCACGGACGACTTCCAGCAGCTGGCGCACGATCTGTCGCTTCATGTGGCCGCCAGCCAGCCCCGGTTCATCGGTCGCGACGAGGTGACCGCGGACGTCCTGGAACGGGAGAAGAGGATCCACCGGGAACAGGCCATCGAGTCGGGCAAGCCCGAGCACATCGTCGAGCGGATCGTCGAAGGCCGCATGTCGAAATTCTTCGGAGAGAACTGCCTCCTGGAGCAGCCGTTCGTCAAGGACACGGACCGGAAGGTCGAGGACGTGCTGAAGGAGGCGATCGCTAAGCTGGGCGAGAACATGCGCATCTGCCGTTTCGCCAGGTTCCAGCTCGGCGGCGACTCGACCGTGGCCGCGGCCGTCTCTCCGGCTGAAGGTTCGTCCTGATCGTCGGATGACAGCCGCCGCTTCCGAGCCGGCTTACCGCCGCATCCTGCTCAAGCTGTCGGGGGAAGCCCTGATGGGCGACAAGCCGTTCGGCATCGATGAGGCCGTGGTGGCCAGGATTGCCGGTCAGATCCGGGATGTCTTCGAGCTTGGCGTGGAGATCGGCATCGTCGTCGGAGGGGGCAACGTGATCCGGGGCCTGGCCGCGAGCCATCGCGGCGTCGAGCGGGCGACGGGCGACTACATGGGCATGCTTGCGACGGTGATCAACAGTCTGGCGATGCAGGACGCGTTGGAGAAGGCCGATGTTCCGACCCGGGTGCAGACGGCGCTGGAAATGAAGAGCGTCGCCGAGCCGTTCATTCGCCGCCGGGCGATCCGGCACCTGGAGAAGGGCCGCGTCGTGATCTTCGGCGCCGGCACCGGCAACCCGTACCTGACGACGGATACCGCCGCCGCGCTCCGCGCCAACGAGATTCAGGCCGAGATTCTGCTCAAGGCAACCCAGGTCGATGGCGTCTATAGCGCCGACCCGCGCCGGGACGCCGGGGCGAAGCGCCTGCCCGAAGTGACCTATCAGGAGGTCCTGGAACGCAACCTGGGCATCATGGACGCGGCCGCGATCAGCCTGTGCCGCGAGAACGACCTGCCGATCGCCGTGTTCGACCTGGGCACCCCCGGCAACATCCGGCGTGTCGTTCTGGGCGAGAGGGTCGGTTCGCTGGTCACGTGATGCCCGCTGGAACGGCTGGCGCCTGAAGGGTCGGGTCCTTTCGTGCGAGCTACAATCCGCCGTCTGGGGAGGCTGAGGTCATGCAGGAGCTTTTCTTGGAGATCGAGCTCAAGATGAGGGATGGCGTCGACCACCTTCACGAGGAGCTGAAGACGCTACGGACCGGTCGGGCCTCGACCGCGCTGCTCGATGGAGTCACGGTCGAGTACTACGGTACGCCGACGCCGCTGAATCAGCTAGCGAGTCTGTCCGTCGCCGACGCCACCCTGCTCGTGGCGCAGCCGTTCGACCCGACCCAGATCGCGGCGATCGAACGCGCGATCCTGGTGGCCGACCTGGGCCTGAATCCCTCCAACGACGGCAGGATCGTTCGCATCCCGGTACCTCCGCTCACGCAGGAGCGGCGCCAGGAAATGGTGAAGCGCGCCCACGAGATTGCCGAGCGCTTCCGCAACTCGGTGCGGGGTGTCCGGCGTGAGGGCAACGACCGCCTGAAACAGATGGAGAAGGCCAAGGAGATCTCTCAGGACGACGA
>JAPOVF010000069.1 GCA_026708285.1 Acidobacteriota bacterium | reverse complement strand
CTCGACCGGTCACCGAGCCGGACCAGTGGCAGGTCCAGGTCCAGGCCTTGATCCAGCGTCGCGCTCGGGTGCTGGTCAAGGCCGACGGCCTGAGCGGTGAGCAGCTTGCGGCCGCTCACTTCGAGCCGGCGCCGGACCTGGATATCGCGCTCGCCGAGTGCGTGGCCGGTCAGCCTGACGCGAGTATTTGCGTGCTGCCGGAGGGGCCGCAGACGATTCCGTACGTGGCTGGCTGATCGTCGCCGCTTTCGCCGCGTGGTGACGACGAAGTCCGGCTATTCGCTCGACAAGAACCGCGTTCGGCCCTAGAGTTTCTTGAAAATCACCTCTTGACGGGATGATTTTCAAGAAAGTACGCTTCGTTCCGTGAACGTTGATCGTGAACTTGCCGCCCGACGGATCAGGCGCTCCTTCCTGGTCCATCCGGCGGTAGCGGTCGTCGGACCGCGACAATGCGGGAAGACGACCCTTGCTCGGGCCTTGTTCGACGAGGCACCTGAGAGGGGCCGCTACTTCGATCTGGAAGATCCGGTCGATCGGAGGCGTCTCGCGACGCCGATGCAGACCCTGGAGCCTCTGCGCGGCCTCGTTGTTATCGACGAGATTCAGCGGCAGGCTGAGGTGTTCGAGATTCTGCGGGTCCTGTGCGACCGGCGGGAGGAGCCGGCCCGCTTCCTCGTCCTCGGCAGCGCATCTCCGGCCCTCTCTCGCGGCGCCTCGGAGACTCTGGCGGGCCGCGCCGGCCAGATTCGGCTCTCGGGTTTCGATCTGACCGAGGTGGGCGGCGCGACTCCGGGCGGTTGGCGGAAGCTCTGGTTACGGGGTGGGTTCCCGCGCAGCTTTCTGGCCGAGGACGATGGCCTGTCTAGCCTGTGGCGCCAGAGTTTCGTGGAGACCTTTCTCGATCGCGACATTCCGCAGTTCGGCTTCTCGCTGCCGGCGGAGGCACTGCGTCGCTTCTGGATGATGGTCGCTCACTATCACGGCCGGGTGTGGAACGCGGCGGAGTTCGCTCGAGCGATCGGCTCGGGCCAGGCTGCCGCCCGCCGGTATCTGGACATACTCGTCGCTGCACAGGTCGTGCGGGTCCTTCCGCCCTGGCACGAGAACCTCAAGAAGCGGCAGGTCCGCGCGCCAAAGGTCTACGTTCGCGACAGCGGCCTCCTCCACACCCTCCTCGATCTTCCGTCGGCGGACCGGCTGGCTGGACATCCGAAAGTCGGAGCCTCGTTCGAGGGTTTCTCGGTCGAGCAAATCCTGTCCTGCATGCAGCCCTCGAACGCGCATTTCTGGGCGACCCACGGCGGCGCCGAGTTGGACCTGATGGTCGTGTCCGGCGGCCGTCGGCACGGCTTCGAGTTCAAGTACAGCGACGCGCCGGGGACGACGAAGTCGATGAGGTTGGCGCTCGCTGACCTGCGCCTCCATCATCTCTGGGTGATCTACCCCGGAGAGAGACCGTACGAACTGGACGAGCGGATTTCCGTTGTACCGGTGGGAGATGTTCCGAGCCTGGCGGACCGGCTCTTGAGCGCCTCGGGCTGAACGGCGAGAGGAGGGCCGGGCGGCCAACCGCTCGTCGCGGCTTTGCTGCAACTCCAAGAAGGAGGGGCCTCTCCGTCGCCGGAGAGGCCCCTGGTTTCACTGCCGCGGCGTCTGACGGCGCGGCTTGTGGCTGCCGCTCAGCCTAGAAGCTGAACCGGCCCCCGATCTGCAACTGCCGCGGCCGGGTCGTGAGGAAGTCGGGGACTCCGAGGTCGTCGCGAACGACTCCGTTGTTCACGTTCCGCTGGCCGAAGCCGACGCCGAAGCTGTTCTGGTCGAACAGGTTGAACGCCTCGACGAAGACATCGAGCCGCATGTCGTTGCCGAAGCGGAAGAACTTGCCGACTCGCACGTCGATCGTCTGGATCGACTCGTTGCGCTTCGTGTTGCGGCCCACCAAGACGCCGTCCATGATCGCGTATGGGTCGGGGCAGTTGAAGATGGGGAAGCCGCAGGCAACGCGGTCGAAGCCGCTGTCGACCAGCGTGTACGGATAGCCCGACTGGTAGTTCAGGATGCCCGAGATCTGGAAGTCGGCCGGCAACTGAATCATGCCGGTGACCACCAGGCGGTGCTTGATGTCACGGTCCGAGGGGCCCCAGTCGTAGTCCAGGTTGCCCAGGTCGGAGATCGTGACGCCGGTCGCCGAACGCTCGTTCGAGTCGGTGTCCCTGTCCTTGCCCCAGGTGTAGTGAGCGTTGAACTGATACCGGCCGGTGAAGCGCCGGTTTACCTTCAGGGTGACCGCCTGATACTCGGACTCGCCGCGGGACTGCCGGACCAGGATCTCGGCGACGTCGTCCCTCGGCCGGCCCGCCCACATCGGACGTCCGTACTCGTCGTAGCCACCGAAGGTGCGATTGAAGTCCGTGTTCCGCTGCAGACCGCTTGCGTCGGCGTACACAGCGTCCACGCCGGCGCTCCAGCCGTTGCCGAGTTCCCGCTCCCAGCCGACGCTCATCCGTAGCGTCTGGGCGTCATCGAACGCGGGGTCGACGTAGGAGATCGCAGGAGTGATCCCGGGAGGAGGGTTCTCGTTGTCGATCGGTGTACCGAGGTCCACATAGCCGTTCTGACCGGGACGGACCGTGATCCGGCCGTAGTTCGGCGGTACGCCGTTTGCCTGCACCTGGTTCGCGAAGAGCAGAGTCGGCGTCCGGCCGAAGAAGAAGCCGATACCACCGCGGAGGACGGACCGGCCCTCGCCTTGTGACAACGCAAAGCCGAAGCGGGGCGCCAGGTTCTGCGTGTCCGGGATTGCTCGACCGTCGGGTTCGCTGTGGTCCAGACCGTCGGGGTTGTCAGTCGACGTGTAGCGAAGGCCGTAGTTGAGCGTCAGGTTGTCCCGCTTCAGGCTGTCCTGGCCATAGAAGGCGAGCACGCTCTGGGTTTCGTCGTAGTTCGGGTAGGTCGAGTCGCCGAACCAGATCCGAGCGCGATTGGCATTGTTGCTCAGGAAGTCCTCTGGGGAGTTGAAGTCGTAGCGGCCATCCCGGCTCCCGGCGAAGAGTTGCGCCAGGTCGTCCTTCGAGTAGTCGACGCCGAACTTCAGGTCGTGCGCGCCGAACAGGTAGGAGAAGTCGTCCTTGATCTGGAGCTGCGACTCCTCGACGAAGATGGGCAGGAAGTCGAACTTGCCGACGCTGTCGAACCCGGCGAACCGGAAGCGGACCTGCGCCTCGATCGGCGTCCCGACCCGCTTGGACAGGCGGTCCAGGTTGTCGTCAGCAGCCTGAATCCGGAATTCGTTCACGCCCCGGCTGCCGATGACCGAGGTCATCGAGACGATCGTTGTCAGCGTGTCCTCAGTCTTCAGCGATTCCTCGTCGAGATAGCTGCTCTCGCGCTCGAAGTCGGTCCAGTTGGCACGTAGGGTGATCAGGTTCGCGTCGCTGATTTGATGGTCGACTTTGCCGAACAGGATCTGGTTGCTCACCGAACGCAGGAAGAGGCCGGTGGCCGACCCGTCCGAGTTGCGCGTGAACCCGTCGACCAAGGCCGCGAAGGCGGGCTCGTTCTGGGCCCGCTGCATGATCAGGTCGTACGTACTGTTCGCGCCCGTCGAACGCAGCGAGCGAGTGAACGGAATGTCCTGGTCGCGCAGGTCGAAGCCGAAGTAGTAGTGGGTGCGATCCCGCTTGAACGGACCACCGATCGAGAAGCCGTAGTTCTGGGTGTCGAACTCGTCGACCGGCTGAGAGCCGTCCTGGCCGCGATGGTCGTCGAGCGGCGACGAAGGTAGATCCTCGGCCATGCTGTCGTCGCGGAACTGGTAGAAGGTCGATCCCCTGACCTCGTTCGTTCCGGACTTGGTGACCACGTTGATGAAGGCACCGCCGTGCCGGCCGTACTCGGCCGAGAAGCCGTTGGTGATGACCTGGAACTGGC
>JAPOVF010000201.1 GCA_026708285.1 Acidobacteriota bacterium | reverse complement strand
AGCCTCTTCGCCGAGCGGTCGAAGTCGACCCGAAGAACGTCGGTCTGCGCATCGAACTGGCGCTGGCCCTGTGGGAGAACAGCCTGCCGTCCGAGGCTGAGCAACACGCACGTGAGGCGGTGGCGATGGCGCCGTCGTCCGGAGCGCCTCACCGGATCCTGGGGGCGCTGTTGCTCTGGCGCGGCGACTATCTGGAGGCAGCCATGTCGCTCGACCGCGCAGCGTCGCTTTCCGAGCCGGGAGTCGCACTGCTGCTCGACCTCGGCCGAGCGTGGGAGGGCGCTGCGCGTGATGCGGCCGGATCGTCGGAAGAGGAAGCGCAGTTGCGTCGGGCCGAAGCCGCCTACCGGGAAGCGGTAACGCAGGCGCCGGAGCACGTCGAAGCGGTGTACGGCCTGGCTCAGGTCCTGCGGCGACTTGGCAGGGAAGAGGAGGCGTCAGCGCAGATGGCCCGTTACATGGAACTCTACCGAAGCCAACAAACCGAAAGGCGGGAACAGAGTATCGAGGCGCTACGACTCGGGCAGCGTCCACCCATCCAATAGCCCGCTCGCGCAGTTTGCTAGAAGCCGCGCAGTAGCGAACGCACTATCCTGACTTCGGCGGCATAGCGCCCACGCTGGGCCGGCGCGGTGGCCTCCCTCAGGAAGCGTTCCAGCACCGGCTTCGCGACTTCCAGTCTGCCCTGCCCCGCGGCAACGGTCCCGAGGTTGTACAGCACGTCGAGGTCGCCGGGATCCAGCTCCACGGACTGCTGCAACGCATCGATCGCTTCGTCCATGCGACGCTGGTTGTAGAGCGCGATGCCCAGGTAGTTCCAGGCCAGCGACAGTCCGGAGTTGAGCCCGAGGGCGATCCGGGCCTCACGCTCGCCGAGCGGCCAGTCGCTCTCGTAGAGCGCGGTCAACGCGAGATTCTGGCGTGCCTCCGGGTTCCGCTCGTCCGCACCCAGTGAGCGCAGCAAGACTGCCCTGGCACGCGCCGTCTCCCCCGCCTCGGCCAGCACCAGACCCAGAACATTGAGCGTGTCGGGATCGCCTGAACCGCCATGGCGCTCCATCAGCCGCACCGCGTCGCGATGCCGACCCACCTGGACCAGGGTCAACGCCAACTGACGCTGCAGGGGGAGAGACGCGAGCTGTCGCCGTTCAGCGTCGATCATGACATCCAGCGCCTCCTCGATCCTGCCCAGATCGAGGAGCGTCTGCGCCAGGTTGAAGTAGCCCAGCCCCATCTGGGGCCGGCGCCGGATCATCTCCCGCGACAGTGCTTCCGCCCGGTCCAAGCGGGCATCCCGGTAGGCCTCGGAGTAGTCCTGGATCAGACCGTCGAGTTCGACCAGCTTCTTGGGATCGTCCTCCTCGCCGTAGTTTCGCGGCAGGCGGACGCCAACGGACGAGGAACTCATGTAACCGAGGCTCCGGAGCGCACGCAGTTCATCCTCGCTCACGGCGCCGACCGCGGGAGGCCATTCCGACTCAGCGGGCAGGTGCACCGCGAGCCGCGCTCCAAGAACTTCCTCGGAGGCATGGAGATTCTGAGCTTCCGCAGGATCCGCCTCGAGATCGTAGAGTTCCGGCAGCGGGAGGTCCACATACTTCATCAACCGTGGGCCACGTTCGTTCGACTCGGAAGTCACCGGCGCGATGACGCCGCGCAGGGGCGCCCAGCCTCGCTGCAGGTTCGTGTGAAGGGCCTCGAAGTAGGTAGCAGACGAACCGCCGACCGCTCCGACGCCTCCCGAAGCCGTTTCACCGCCCGACGGCGCCCGCCACAGGCTCCGGCCGGCGATACCCGGCATCGAAGAGATGGGCAGGCCCGCAGCCTCAAGCATCGTCGGCAGGACGTCGATGTGGCGGACGAGCGCGTCGACGCGAGCCGTATCCAGAGCCTCGGACCAGAGGACGAGCGGAACAGCCAGGGTCGCCTCGTAGGCGAACAGGCCGTGGGTGTCCTCACCGTGGTCGCCCAGCGCCTCGCCGTGGTCCGAGGTCACCGCGACGAGGACCCCCGAGCGAGCACCTGGCGGGGCAATGTCGTCGAGTAGTCGACCGACGTAGGCATCCGCCGCCGCAACCTCGCCGAGGTAGGCATTGCCGCCCGCGAACCTGTCAGCGAACGGCTCGGGCGGCTCGTAAGGGGCATGCGGCTCGTAGAGGTGGACCCAGAGAAACCGGCGCTCGCCTTCATGCTCTCGCCACCACGCCGCGGCGCCGGCGATGACTTCCGCGCCGCTTCGCTCAGCGACGGAGAAACCACGCGTGGCGCCCTCCGGATACGAATCGTCGTAGACCTCGAAGCCGCGGTCCAGACCGTAGCGGGCATCCAGCGGGAAGGCAGCGACAAAGGCCGCCGTTCGAAAGCCGGCCTCCTCGAAGGCCTCGGCCGCAGTTGGAACCCGGTCCGGCAACACGAAACCCGCGTTGTCGCGCACTCCGTGCTCGTAGGGCAACAGACCGGTCAGCAGGCTGGCATGAGACGGCAGGGTCATCACGCTGTGTCCGTGGGCCCGCTCGAAGACCCAGCCGGCCGCGGCAAGCCCATCCAGGTGCGGCGTCTCCGCCAGCGGGTTGCCCGCGAAGCCAAGAGCGTCGGCACGCAGCGTGTCGATCGTGATCAACACGATGTCCCGCGCAAACCCGCGTGGGGGCGCTTCAGGCCAGGAGGCAGGCCCCGGATCGGCAACCGGTTCCAAGGGTCCCGGCGCCGGCTGGCAAGCCGCTACCAGGAACAACGCCGCCGGGAAAGCCCTCACGGCCCGCTGGTCAGAGCGATTCCAGGTACTCCGCGAACTGCTTCGCCTCTTCCGCCCTCTCGCCCTCGGGCTCGAGTTCCAGCAACTTGCGGAAGTCGGCCGCCGCGGCGGCATTCTCGCCCGCGGCCATGTTGGCCAGACCACGGAAGTAGTACGCCTCCACCCAGTCCGGAGCCGCGTCGATCGCCGTCGTCAGCTTGGATACGGATCCGGCAAAGTCGTTCTGGTTGTACAGCGCCACCCCTTCGCGCACCAGGATCTCCGGGTCCGCCTGCAGATCCTCGGGCAACCGCTCCAGATAGGCCTTCGCCTCCTCGGCGCGGCCCATCGCAGTCAGCCGCCGGCTCATCAGTTGCAGCGCGTCGACGTTCGTCGGCGCCAGGTCAAGGGCCTGCTTCAGGCTCTCAATCGCCTCCTCGTCGCGCTCCAGACTCACCTGGTTCCCGGCAATCGTCACCAGGACCGCCGCCTTCGACGCATCGGGTACGGACGGCAAGGCCTCCCTGAATGCCGCGATCGCTCCCTCGTGGTCTCCCTGTCTGATCAGGTCGTTGCCCTGTTCCAGCAGGTCCCGCGCCGCCTGCGCCGCCTCGTCTTCGGCCAGACCCGCGGCGCCGTCGGAAGGCCCTCCCGGCTCCAGGGTCGTCCTCAACGTAACGCGGTCCGAGCTGGTCGCGTACTCGTTGATGTACACCTCGTGCTCGGTGGGGATGTAGCCGGCCTTCGACACATGCGCGATCCAGTTGCCGCTCCTGACACCGGCGAGGGCCCACCTGCCCCGGCGGTTCGTCATCGCGGCATCCGGGCCGGCGCCGTCGAGGGTCAGCTTCACGCTCGCTCCCTCCACCGGGTTGCCGTCCGGATCCTGCACGTTGCCGCTCAGCCGGCCACGCCCCGCCCAGGCCTGGGCCGATGCCGCGGTCGCAACGAGCACGCCGGCCATGACGGCGGCGGCGACACGGGTTCGATAGCTCATGGGTCCTCCCTCGCGTTGAGACAACCGATCTGCCAGTCCATGCTACTACCCGAAATCACCCAGGACGCGCCTTCCCGACGGCACTTCCCCCATCGCGCCTCTTCCACCCCAAGAGAAAAGGGCCGGGGATGACTCCCCGGCCCTTGGTTCTCTTCCAGGTCAGGGTTTGGACTTCAAACCCAGGACCCTTCGGTCCGACGTG
>JAPOVF010000184.1 GCA_026708285.1 Acidobacteriota bacterium | reverse complement strand
GGGGATGACGGAGACGAACGCCGGCGGCGCCGGCAACACGGACGAGGGCCTGGTGGAGAAGCCGGACAGTTGCGGCAAGCCCTGCCCCATCGTCGAGCTGAAGATCATCGACGACGACGGCAACGAGCTGCCGTCTGGTGAGCAGGGCGAACTGATCATGAAGTCGTCGATGAACATCCGCGGCTACTGGAACCGCCCCGAGGCGACCGCCGAAACCATCCAGGACGGCTGGCTGCGCACCGGCGACATCGCCGAGATCGACGAGGACGGCTTCCTCTACATCCGCGACCGCAAGAAGGACATGGTGCTGCGCGGCGGCGAGAACATCTACTGCGCCGAGATCGAGCGCGTCGTCTACCAGCATCCGGCCGTCTACGAGGCCGCCGCCTTCGGCGTCCCGGACGACCGGCTGGGCGAAGAGCTCGCGGTCGTCGTGGTGCCCAGGGATGGCGAGGTTCTCGACGCGGCCGGCGTCCGCGCCCACGTCGGCGAGCACCTGGCCCGGTTCAAGGTGCCGCGCTACGTGTGGCTGCAGGACGAGCAGTTGCCGCGCGGCGCCACGGAGAAGATCCACAAGCGCACCCTGCGGGACCAGATGCTCAGGGAAGCCCCGGAATTTCAGTGACCGCGGACATCATCCGGATCGAACCCGGCGACCCCGGCGACCCGGCCTTCGCCCGTCTGCACGAAGCGCTCGACCGCGAACTCGGCGAGCTCTATCCCGCGGACAGCATCTACAGCGTCGAGCCGGACAAGCTGGACGCCCCTGGCTGCTGCCTGCTCCTCGGCCGCACCGGCGACGGCGAGGCCGTGGCTTGCGGCGCCCTGCGCCGCCTGAGCGCCGAGCGGGCCGAGATCAAGCGGATGTACGTCGTCCCGGAGTACCGTGGGAAGGCGCTCGGACGCCGCATCCTGGAGGAGCTCGAAGCCCGGGCAGCGGCTTTCGGCTACGAGTCGCTGCGCCTCGAGACGGGAGAGCGGCAGCCGGCCGCGATCGGCCTCTACCGCTCGTTCGGCTATGTCCAGATCCCCTGCTACAACGAATACGCCTACGACCCGCACAGCGTGTGCTTCGAGAAACGGCTGGGAGCGGAAAGCGGCTAAGGGCACCACTACCCGCTGCTCCTCCTCAGTCGAAGTCGAGGCGGAACGGAATGTAGATCACGCCGCCGGGAGCATTAACGGCCACGCTGGTCCGTATCCAGCCGCCGCGGCGGAACCGATCCGTACCTCCAGAGAGATTGACTTGCCAAGCAGTACGGTAGTACTGAGCGGTTCCGGACAGATAGGGCCCCAGAGCACCGTAGTAGGAAACGAGCCTCTTGGCATCTGAGGCCAACGCCAGCGAGCCGCCCGTTGCGCCTGCTAACTCCGCCAGCACGCCCAGGTCGACACCGCTGGAGAGCGCGATCGTGTGCAACGGGACGTTCCGGCGGTTCGCTGAGGCCACGGCGTCGTCGAGGCTCGCGGAGCTGGCCGTGTCGTCGCCGTCAGTGAAAACAATGACGGCTCGATTGGGGTTGTTCGAATTGTTCACCGTGTAAGTCACCGCCGTCTGTATCGCGTCGTAGAGCGGTGTTCCGCCGCCTTCATTGTCGGCGAGAGAGCGAAGCGCACCATCGAAGCCATGCGCGTCCCGGGTGAAGGCGGCCCCGGTCGTTTCGTCGTTGTAGGCCGTCACCGGACTATGGGGCAGGTTCCCGCCACTGGCGAACGCGAGCAGCGCGACCTCGTCACCCGAACCGAGATTCGCGAGGAAGACCTTGGCCGCCTCTACCCGAATGTCGGCCGGATCAGTGCTGGTAATGCTACCACTCTGATCAAACAGAAACGTCGCTGAGTAGGGTCCCACATGGTTCTGGCTCTCGAGATCGGAATCGTTCAGCGTGAACTGCGCCTCCGCGCCGCCACTGAGTGTCCATGTATCGATCGTGATGTCAGCGGCTTCGAGGGGCAGCAGGTTGGAGGCGGAGTCGACCACGAACAGGTCGACGACGAAGTCGGCCGAGGTGGCCGTATAGCTCGTAACCGAGGCATCCAAGGCTCCGCCGGATGGCAGGGAAGGCGGCGAGAAGCCGATGACATTGTCGATCCCTCCCGTCGAGACCAGGACGTACCTTCCGTCGCCATAGGCAAGATCGAGGAATCGCAGATCCTCGTTCAGGTTCGCTTCCACTTCGTTCGCCGGAAAGGTACCGCTTGATTGCCAACGTTGAGACCAACCGTGGCCGGTGAGAGTCATGACCGCGGCCCACATGTCATCGCCGAAAGCAACCTCTGTAAGGCGGTAGTCCTCGTCGTCCCACTGGTTGGCGATGAAGCTCCTGAACTCGCTCAGGTCGGCGAACTGCCCATATGCCTGATCGCCGTAGGTACCGACTTCCGTCGCCACCGCGAGCCAGCGGCCATCGCCGTAGGCGAGGTTTGTGATCGACAGATCGTCCCCCTCCCACTCCCGTATCTGGTTCTCCGGGAAGCTCGACGAGGAGAACCAGCTCTGACGCCCGAAACCGGTACCCCTACTCATCACGACTAGCCAGCGACCGTCGCCGTAAGAAACCTCGGTGATGTGGTGGCCGTCGTCCCACGCGTTATCGATCTCGTCGCGCGGAAAGGACGAACCGGACAGCAACCTCTGTTCCTCGATCCGGTTCGTTTCGGGTTCGGACATCACGACGATCCAATACCCTTCCGCGTGGCTCAGGTGGGTGATGAACCGACCGTCTCGCCAGCCCGCTTCTATCTCACCAGTTGGAAGTCCGGTGGTCCGAAGATACGGACTCTCTTCGGGCATCTGGGCCGAATCGCCAATGTGGGGAACGATTACGGCGTTTCCGAGCAGCTCCATGTACGTACCCCGCGCGTGAGCATCGGCCTCATCCAGACCGCCAGGTACGTTCGCGGGTTCCCCACGCAACCATGCAGCCGGCAAGAGTGGCGACGCGACCGGCGGGGCCGTCCTCGTCCAGTACCAGGCACCGGGTTTCAGGCCTTCTACCGTCAAACCGCCCGAGTCACAGTGCAGTCGCTCCAGGTGAAGTGCAATCGCCCCCGGCCAATCACCCTCTGACCAGGTCTTCGTGCCGCAGTCGGTCGTCACCGTGACGCTCCCGTCGGCTTGGCCTGAAACGCCACCCCATCCCCGATAGTACGGAGACACGAGATCATCGTCGACGTTCCGGGGGAGTGTCCCGCCAATGTGGGGAACGATGACGGCGTTCCCGAGCAGTTCCATGTAGGTGCCACGATCCTGACGATCGACCTCGTCAAGGCCAGCGGGGACGTTCGCATCTTCGCCCTGCAACCATGAGGCCGGCAGCAAGGCCGACGCCACGGGAGGGGTCGTCCTCGTCCAATACCAGGCACCCGCCTTCAAACCCGACACTCGCAAATCGCCGGAGTCGCAATTCAGTCCTTCCAGGTGAAGTGCAATCGCGCCCGGCCAGTTCGTCTCGGACCAGGTCTTGGTGGCGCAGTCCGTCGTCACCGTCACGCTGCCGTCTGCCTGACCCGATACGCCTCCCCACCCGCGGTAGTAGGCAGATGTCAGCTCCTCGTCGGTGTTCTGGGCGAGTGTCCCTCCTGCGACGCAGAAGAGCAGCAGATAGTGAAGCTTCCTCAGACGCATCGACCACATCTCCTACCGCCCCCGACTATCGGCTGACGGCCCTTTTGTTCCCAAGCGGACTGCATCGAGATCGCACGGGCTTCAAGTTGTCTCCGAGACCTCAGAAAGCTCCCGTGTCGACCTCGCCGCAGATGCTCCCGGCCTCGTTGCGATAGGTCTTCGACTCGCCCGTCACCGTGTCGGTGACCACGATCTCGTACTCCACGTCCGACAGCGCTCCGTACAGCAGCCAGAACCTGCCGTTGATCCCCCGGCCGTCCAGCACCTTCACCGCCAACTCGATGTTCTCCTGGTTGAAGAACCAGAAGAAACCCGTGTTCGCCGTGCCCAAGGACGGAGCCACCG
>JAPOVF010000063.1 GCA_026708285.1 Acidobacteriota bacterium | reverse complement strand
GAACAAGGACGGCGCCGTCGACATGGAGGAGGCGAAGGCCGCCAACGCCTTCCTCCAGCAGATGGCCGAGCAGCGCGAGAAGGCCGAGGCCGCTCCGGCTGCCGGAGCCGCCGGCGGCGAGTAAGCCCAAGGCAGTTTCGCCTAGTTTGAACCGCCGGCGCGCCGCAAGGCCGCCGGCGGTTCCGCGTTTGAAAGACTGGGTGCGCGGGTCTTCTGACCCGCATCAGGCGCGATGTCGCGAAGCGACGAGCGCGAGCGGACTCTTCAGACTCCGTACGCGTACCGAACCGCAGCCTTCGCCAGCAACCTCGCCGGATCCAGCAGCGGCCTACCTGCGACCTCCGTCCCCTCAAGCGCCAACGGAATCTCCGTACACCCCGCCACCAGCACGTCGGCGCCCCCGTCCGCGACTAACCGCCCAGCCGCCCCTTCCAGCAACGCCCGCGCCCGCGGCGATCCACCATCCGTCTTGATCCCGCCTCCCTGGTGCCGCCCATCGACGAAGGGCCCGTAGATCGGCTCCATCACGCAGCGAACCTGCAACTCCTCACCGTCCTCTACGTCGAACGGACTCACCGGCCGCAGTCCGCGCGCCTCCAACGGGTCGTGGTACAGCCGCGAACGGAGCGTTCCGGTCGTAGCCAGCAACCCCACCGAACCGCCGGGCGCGATGCGCGCCGACTCGTCCGCCGTCACCTCGATCAGGCTGATGATCGGTAGCGGACCCTCGTCCCGCAGCCGGTCCAGGAACAGATGCGCCGTGTTGCAGGCGACCACCGCGAAGTGGGCCCCGGCACCCTGCAGCCTCTCCAGGCTCTGAGTCAGCGAAGGCGTCGGATCGTTCGCTTCCCCGAAGTACGCCTCCGTTCGGTCCGGCGTCTGCGGGATGCTCGACAGCACCCACTGCGGAAAGTCCTGGTCGCGTCGAGCGCCGATCAGTTCGCTTGCCGCCTCCAGGAGCTTCCGCTCGAAGTCGATGTGGGCAAACGGCCCCAGGCCACCGACGATCCCGATTAGCCGCTCTTGCCGCATGCGTGTTGCCCGCCGGGCCTCCGCTGACTCAGGGCTGATCTGCCGGCGGGGGCCGCAGTGCTCCCGGCCGCACCCGCGGCAGGCTCGGGTGGCGCGGCGCGCCGCCGAGGTACGGGTACTCGTCGAAGGCGTCGCCGCCGCCCGTGGCCCTTGGGTCACCGGTCGCCCGCAGTCGCTCCATCAGCCGCTCGCCCAGCTCGTCCCGGGTCGCCTCGTACTCGGGATCATCGGCGACGTTCACGTGCTGGTCCGGGTCGTTTCGCAGGTCGTAAAGCTCGACCGCGGGCCGCTTGGCGAAGGACAGGTCGTAGAGCCGGCGGTGCTCGGCGTCGCGGTCGCGCTGCTCGATCATGTAGGTCTTCGTCGGCCCGTTGTCCGTGTCGGCGTACCAGGCGCCGGGGTAGGCGGCCAGCTCCTGGTTCGGCGTGCCGTTGGGCCAGCGGTCGGGCCGGAAGTTACGGATGTAGAGGAAGTCGTGAGTACGGATCGCGCGGCCGGGATAGCCGCCCACGTCGGGCGCCTCCTGTGCTGGTACGTGCCGTTCCTTACCGGTCAGCACGAAGTCGCGCCCGTCGGCCGCGACCTCCGCCTCGACCGCGGCCGCGTCGTTGCCGGCTTCGAGCAGAGCGATCAGGCTGCGGCCGGTCATGGCCTCCGTTCGAGGCAGACCCGCGGCTTCCAGGAACGTCGGAGCGAGGTCCGTCAGGCTGACGAAGGCGTCGATCTCCACTCCAGCCTCGAGTCGTTCGGGCCAGCGGATCGCCAGGGGCACTCGGGATCCGCAGTCGTAGAGGTTGCTCTTGCAGCGGGGGAAGGGCATCCCGTGGTCGCTCGTCATGACGACGATCGTGGTCTCCGCGAGCCCCTGTTCGTCGAGCAGTCGTAGAGCGTCGCCGACCAGGGCGTCGAATCGCTGCACCTCCCAGTAGTAATCCGCCACGTCGCCGCGGGTGTCCGGGTGATCGGGAAAGGCGGCAGGAAGCTGGATCGCGTCCAGGTCCATGCCGCTCTCCTCGCCCGATCCGGGCCGGAAAGGCCGGTGTGGATCGGAGGTGCCCAGCCAGAACGCGAACGGTTGCGCCTCTCCCAGCCCGGCCAGGAAGGCCTCGAAGCTCTCGAACCGCCTCCCGGCGAGTTCACGGCCGTCCGTTTCCGTGCGGCCTGGTCCCCATGCCTTGCCCGTCATGCCCGTCCGGTACCCGGTAGCCTTGAGCAACTCCTGGTACGTCTCGAAACGGTCGGGGAAGACGCTCCACAGATTCGCCGCGCCTTCGAGCCGCCAGTGCCACTGCCCGGTGAGGATCGCCCCGCGCGACGGCGTGCAGGAGGGCGAAGAGACATAGGCGTGGTGGGCCAGGGCACCCTCGCTCGCGATGCGGTCGAAGTTCGGTGTCCGGACCACCGGGTCGCCGTAGGCCGAGGCGTGCGGAAAGCCCCAGTCGTCGGCGATCGCGAACAGGACGTTCGGAGCGTCGTGTTGAGCCGTGGCCGCAGTGCCGGTGGCGAGCAGACAGACGGCGAGCAGACTGAACGGTCGAATCACCGTGATCGATCCTAGCCGTCGCTAACGGGCTAGAGTCACTCGACGATGCGGCTGGCTGCGCGCAATCTGCTTGGGCTGTTCGTGCTGTCCGTTCTCTGGCCGGTTCAGGCACTCGCCTTGACCGGCGAAGAGGCGAGGGAGGCCGTCCGCCGTTTCATCGAAGCCTGGAACACGCGGGAGCCGGCCGCCTTCGCCGCGACTCTTCAGTACCCGCACGTGCGGCCGACCGCGGACTTCGACGGCCGCGTCTTTGCCGACGCCGCGACGTACGCTGCGGCCATCGACTTCGACCAGGTGCTGGCGACTGGCTGGGATCGAAGCCGGCTCGATTCGGCAACCGTCGTCCAGGCCGGAAAAGGGCAGGCCCACGTCGCCGGGCGGTACACGCGGCTTCGCGAGGACGGCTCCGCGATCTTCAGCAACCAGGTCCTCTACGTGGTGACGGAGAACGACGGATCGACTGGCATTCGGGCGCGGCTCGCCGCGGGCTTTGACGACCTTGCCGAGTCAGGGCGGGAGGCGAACGCGGCGGCGGCGGTTGCCGCAGTGGAGCGGTACCTGGAAGCCTTCAACGACCGGGACGAGGCGGCAATGACGGCGGCTCTCGTCTTTCCCCATGTCCGGGTCGGACGCGGCGGAGTCAGGGTGTGGAGGTCCGCCGCTGAGTACCGGGCCGACTTCGACTTCGACGCGTTCGCCGAGCGGCTGGGCTGGGAGCGCTCCGAGGCCGACTCGATGGAAGCGATTCAGGTCGGAGCAAGGGGCGTGAACGTCGCGGTCAGGATCACGCGGTACGGCTCCGGCGGTACCATGATCCACAGCTTCGACACGGTCTACCTGGTCACCGAGAAGGACGGACACTGGGGAATCAGGGCGGGTTCGAGCATCGCTCCCTCACCCTGAGGTCACTTCGTCATGCTGCTAGTTGCCTTCCTCGTTGCCGTCCTGGTCCTCGGCGTGATCTACGACATCGGCCTGGGGGCCGGCCTGCTGCTGAAGCTGTTCTCGAAGACGCCGGACGGGCCGGAGCCTCCCCGCTACCGCGGGCGCTGACTACGACCGGCTTCGGACGAGGCCTGCGGCGGTAGAGTCAGGTCCATGAGTCCGACGCCTTCTTCACCCCGACGTGCCGCGGTCGTTCGCCGCGCCGACGACGCGCCGGCAAGCCAGGTCGAGCTGGGTACGGCGACGACCACGCAGGTCCTGTTGGGCGCTGCCGACGATGCCCCACATTTCGCCATGCGGCGGTTCCGCATGGAGGACGGCGGCGGGATGCCGCTGCACACGAACCAGGTGGAGCACGAGCAGTACGTGCTCCGGGGCCGGGCCCGGATCGTGTTGGGCGACGAGACGGTCGAGGTCGGCGCCGACGACGTGCTGCTCATCCCCGCGGGCCTGCCGCACTCCTACGAAGTGA
>JAPOVF010000074.1 GCA_026708285.1 Acidobacteriota bacterium | reverse complement strand
GTGTGAGACTCTTCGCCACCGACGCCGGTCCGCGATTTGCCAAACTCGCGGAGCGGATCCTGGGCGAACGCGTGGCCCTGGAGTTGATCGACGTGAACGGATCCTATGGGCAACCGCAGGAGGTGGAGGGACAGTGACTGGAACAGGACGGTCTGGCGGCTTCGCACGCAGCGGCGGACGATCGGTGTCGGCTCTGCGGCCGGCCGCGATCGAACTCGACGCGATGAAGTACGCCGAAGGTTCCGCGTTGATCGAGTGCGGCGAGACCCGGGTGCTCTGTTCAGCCAGCGTCGAGCGGCGGGTGCCGCCCTTCCTCGTCGGCAAGGGCCGCGGTTGGCTCACCGCCGAGTACGCGATGCTGCCGCGGGCGACGCTGACGCGTTCGCGCAGGGAAGTGTCACGCGGCCGGCCGTCGGGTCGCACCGCGGAGATCCAGCGGCTGATCGGCCGGTCGCTCCGGTCCGCGGTCGACCTGGGCAAGCTCCCGGAAGTGACGATCGCCGTCGACTGCGACGTGATCCAGGCCGACGGCGGCACCCGGACCGCGTCGATCACCGGCGGCTATGTGGCGACGGTTGCCGCGCTGGCGAAGATGCTGCTGGAAGGCGATCTGAAGACGTGGCCGCTGGTCCACTCGGTGGCCGCGGTGTCGGTCGGCATCTGCGAGGACGAGCTGCTGCTCGACCTGGAGTACGTCGAGGACCGGGACGCCCAGGTCGATCTGAACGTCGTGGCGACCGGCGAAGGCAGCCTGATCGAGGTGCAGGGCACCGCGGAAGGCAGGGTGTTTTCGCGACCGGAGTTCGATGGTCTGCTCGATCTCGCCCTTCACGGCATCACCGAGCTGTCGGAGCTGCAGCAGCGCTCCCTCTCGGCGCGGCTGGCCGAGGTGGACGAGGCCCTGGAACGCCGCCGGCGCGGGCCGGCGAAGGCGAAGGACGAGGCGAGCGTCTGGGATCGACCTGCACGTTCCTAGCGGCCCTTGGACATCCATCTGATCGCGATCGGCGGCA
This sequence comes from Acidobacteriota bacterium, assembly GCA_026708285.1. Classification (GTDB taxonomy): domain Bacteria; phylum Acidobacteriota; class Thermoanaerobaculia; order Multivoradales; family Multivoraceae; genus Multivorans. Next base: position 47,833 of record JAPOVF010000074.1, on the reverse strand, counting down.
CCGGCATGGCGCCGCTGGCCTGCCTGTTGCGCGATCTGGGCCACGACGTCCGCGGATCCGACGGACCCCTATACCCGCCGACCAGCGAACTGCTGGCCGACGCGGGGATCGAACCGCTGGTCGGCTACGACCCGGCACATCTGGAGCCGCGGCCGGACCTGGTCATCGTCGGCAACGCGGTGCCGCGCACCAACCCGGAGGCGGTGGCGACGGAGGAACTCGGCCTGCCGCGGCTGTCGATGCCCGAAGCGCTCAACCGATTCGTGCTCCGGGACCGCCGGCCGCTGGTCGTCGCCGGCAGCCACGGCAAGACGACGACGACGGCGATCGCGGCCTGGGTCTACTCCCGCGCCGGCGCTGATCCCGGCTATCTGATCGGCGGCGCGCCGATCGGCCTGCCGTCCGGATTGGCCATCGGCGGCGGTCCGCGCTTCGCGATTGAGGGCGACGAGTACAACGCGTCCTACTTCGACCGCGGGCCAAAGTTCTGGCACTACCGGCCGGAGACCGTGATCCTGACCAGCCTGGAGCACGACCACGTCGACCTCTATCCCGATTTCGAGGGCCTGGAGCGGGCCTTTCTCGGGCTGGTCGAGCGGCTGCCCTCGAGCGGACTGCTGATCGCCTGCGCGGACTACCCGACGGTGGAGCGGCTGACTGCGGCGAGCCCGTGCCGGGTCGTGACCTACGGCGTGAAGACGGGCGACGTCCGGCTGGCCGGCCCGGTCGAGAGCGGCGAGAACGGCGTCTCCTTCGAACTGGAAGAAGGCGGCGACCGCCAGCGGATCGAGCTCGGCGTCTGGGGCGAGCACAACGCGGCGAACGGGACGGCGGTCTGGATCGCCGCGCGGGCCGATGGACTGGAACGGGACGCGGTCCTGGAGGCGCTCGCTGCGTTCCGCGGCGTCAAGCGGCGTCTTGAGGTGATCGGCGAACGGGCGGGGGTGGTCGTCATCGACGACTTCGCCCACCACGCCTCGGAGATTGCGGCGTCTCTCTCGGCGCTGCGGCAGCGCTTTCCCGGCCGCCGGCTGGTCGCCCTGTTCGAGCCGCGCAGCCTGAGCGCGGGTCGCCGTCAGTTCGCGGCCGACCTGGCGTCGGCGCTGGCCTCGGCCGATCGCGTCTTCCTGGCTCCCGTCTTCCACCGCGAGCGCCTGGGCGAGGAGGGGTTCGATCCGGAGCAGGTGGCGGCGGACATCGAACGACTCGGGGCCGAGGCGACGGCCTGCGAGTCGAACGATGTGCTGCTGGAGAGGGCGCTTGCCGAAGCTCGGCCGGGCGACGTCCTGGTCACGATGTCGTCTGGTTCGTTCGACGGCATGCCGCGACGGTTGCTGCGGTGCCGGCCTTCGGCCGGCGCGTGACCTGGCCGCCTGCGGCGCGCCTTTTCCGCGGGCCAGAAGACCCGCGGCAACGGGTCCGCGCACCCAGAGAACGGGCGGAGGTTCTGCCGGGTGCCCTGCTGCAGTTGGGATGCGCCCGTAGCGGTGTCATGTCATCCGCATGTAGAGAAATCCGCCGCACCGGGGTGGTGCTCTGGGTGCGCGGACCTTCTGGTCCGCATCCGGCGCGCGCGAGTCGCTAGAGATGGCTCTCGAGGATCTGCCGGTCCGAGAGCCCGGGTAACCGTAACGCCTCGACGGCGCCCGGCGGCAGGACGCGCCGCGGCGCCAGCCCAACCAGTTCCGTCTCGACGACGCGCACGTCAACTGCACGCGCGAGTTCGTCGGCCAGCCGCACGACATCGAACAGCGACGTCCGGTCGCAGTCCGTCAGGTTCACGCTGACCTGGGCCTGCCCCCGACTCGCAAGGAAGAACCCCAGGGCGCGTACACCGGGCAAGCCGCCGCCAGCCTCGCGGAGCGACGCCGCAATCCGCTTCGCCGCGGCCACGTCGTCCGTGTCGAGGAGCAGGTTGAAGGCGACCAGCGGCTCCCGCGCGCCGACGCACACCGCGCCGCCGGTCGAGTGCGGCCGGTCCGGCCCTCGGTCCGGCGACCACTCGCCGCTCGCCATCCGTTCGGTGAGCCGAACGAGACCGCCGCGGCGATGGTCGGCGAGCGCGGCACGCCCTGCATTGGAGGCGGCTTCGCCGTAGAGAAACACCGGCAGTTCGAGCGCGGCCAGCTTGTCCGCGGCGCGTAGCGCCGCGTCGACCGCCGCGGGCATCTGCCCCGCCTCCAGGGGCACGAACGGTGCCACGTCCAGCGCGCCGAGAAACGGGTGCACGCCGGAGTGCTCGGCTACATCGATGTGCTCGATCGCTGCCGCCGCCAGGTCGCGGGTCGCCTCGACCAGATCGCCGCCTTCGCCCAGCAGCGTCAGCACCGTCCGGTTGTGGTCCGGGTCCGAAGACACGTCGAGCACGCGTACGCCGCGCGTCGAAGCCGCCTCCACGCAGGCGTCGATGACGTCCCGGCGCCGCCCCTCGCTGATGTTCGGAACGCACTCCAGACGGACCATCCGGTCAGGCTAACGCGACCTCACGTTGACGAAGGTCGCCACCGGAAGCTACATTCCTGAGCCATGAGGTCGGTGGGGCTCAAGGCTCTGAACAATCAACTCAGCCGGTATGTGCGAATGGCTGCCGCGGGCGAGACGGTCCTGGTTACGGATCGGGACCGGGTAGTCGCCGAGATCGTGCCGCCGCGGGAAGAGCGCAGCCCCTTCATCGCTGACGCGTTGCTGGCCGATGCGGTGCGTAAGGGTCTGCTGACACCACCGGCCACGAAGGGAGCGGGTCCCCCTGTCAAGCCGCCGCCCATCATGTCCCTGGAGGAGCTCCTGCAGGATCTGGACGCGGACCGGCAGGACCGGTGATCTACATCGATTCCTCAGTCGTGCTGGCGCACCTCCTCGCGGAACTCCGGCGGCCGCCCGAACACCTTTGGGCGGAAAGCCTCGTCGCGAGCCGACTGCTCGAGTACGAAGTCTGGAACCATCTTCATGCCCGGGGACGGGCGGAAACCCACGGCGAGGCCGCCGAGGAAGCGATCGGCCAGATCGCGCTGTTGGAGCTCTCTCCGGTCATCCTGACCCGGGCTCTGAGCGCCTTTCCGGCACCGGTTCGGACACTGGACGCCCTGCACCTGGCGTCACTCGACTACCTTCGAGGGCAACGGCAAGCGGTGGAGCTGGCTACCTACGACCGTCGCATGACGGCAGTAGCGAGGGCGATGGGAATCCCGGTCCTGGACCTGGGACGCGCATGATCGAAGGCCGCGACTTCGCGGCGGCGAGCATCATCGGCGCCCGCAAGCGCCAGGAAGACGCTTGGAGCGTCCAGGTCGTGTCGGACGACGGGATCGACGAACCGGTGTTGCTCGCGGCGGTCGCCGACGGCATGGGGGGCTTGCCCGCGGGCGACCAGGCGAGCCGGATCACGATCCGGGCCTTCGGCAGCAACTTCGGGCTGGTCCCGAAGCCGCCCGCCGAGCGCTTGCGCCCTGCGCTCGCCCACGCGAACGGAGAGATGGCGGCTGCGATCGAGGACGATCCGTCGCTTCGGGGCATGGGCTCCACCCTGGTGGCCGGGCTGTTCTTCGAAGACCGGTTCCGTTGGCTCAGTGTCGGCGACTCGCTCATCTTCCACCGGCGCGCCGGCACGCTGAAACGCATCAACCCGCTCCACACCTACGGGAGGGAACTCGACGCCCGGGCCGCGCGCGGCGAGATCAGCGCGGTGCGCGCCGCCCTCCATCCCGATCGGGCCGCGATCACGAGCGCCGTAATGGGCCGGCCGCTCGACGAGGTGGCCGAAGGTGAACTCGACCTGGCCGCAGGCGACGCCGTCATCCTCGCGAGCGATGGCCTCGAGACGCTGTCCAGCGAAGAGATAGCCGCCGTCTGCGGCACCCACAGAACGTCGGGCGCTTCCCGGATCGCCGAGGCGATCATCCGGCGGATCGAGCAGCGGGCGATTCCCTGGCAGGACAACGCGACGGTCGTGGTCGTGTGCCCGACATCGCCTGCGAATCGGGGCGGGGGAGCGGCCGCTGGGGTAGATTGACCCGGTCCGAGCGCTGATGTGACGGAAAGGATGAAACCGATGAAGAGGATCTTCGTTCATGTCGCGTTCCTGTTTGTCCTGCTGTCGGCAGGCGCCGAGGGCTTCGAGGCCGTGCCCGGGAGTCAGGAGTGCGCTGCCCTGGCGCCTGGCAACACATTCTCGGACACCCTGACGTCCGGTACTGCCGGACCGGAAATGGTCGTGATTCCAGCCGGCGTGTTTCGCATGGGATGCCTTTCGGCCGCAGGGTGTAGTGAATACGAGCTTCCGGTCCGCGAAGTAACCATCAAGCAGCCGTTCGCGGTTTCGAAGTACGTCGTCACGCTCGAACAGTTCAACCGCTTCGCGCCGGGTCGAGCTGCGGCCGGCTACAAGTTCGAGGGTCCAGGCACCAGCCCGGCGAGTTGGGTGTCCTGGGCCGATGCCCGCGCCTACACGGAGTGGCTGTCTGAGGAAACGGGTGAGAAGTACCGCCTACTGAGCGAGGCCGAATGGGAGTACGTTGTCCGGGCGGGCTCGACGACCCCATATCCGTGGGGCGAGGCGCTCGGCGCCAACCACGCGAACTGCTGGGCTTGTGGCGACGAGTTTCAGTTCACCGCGCCGGTGGGCCAGTTCGCGCCGAACGCCTGGGGCCTCCACGACGCGGTTGGCAACGGTTGGGAGTGGGTCGAGGACTGCTGGAACGACAATCACGAAGGCGCTCCCTCCGATGGAACTGCCCGGCTGGGAGGCGACTGCTCGTATCACGTCATCCGCGGCGGTTCCTGGCGGGACGGCCCGAGGGAACTTCGCTCCGCCTTCCGCCGCCCGGTGGAGAAGCGCATGTTCAAGGGCGAGAACTTCCGCGTCGCGCGCGAGTTGTCTCCCTAGAGTCCGGGCCGCGAGGCCCCGCGCTATACCAGCCGACCCAACAACTCCAGGGCCGGCGCAACCCGGATGCCTTCGGGCGTCACGAAGTCCTTCGCCCCCGTGGCCGACACCTGCCATGCCTCGCAGTCCGGGAACCGGACCTTGAAGTAGCGGAGACTCTTGTCGAGCCTCCCGTCCGCCCACTTGCATTCGACGCCAAGCACAGGCTGCTGGCGGTCGGTGACGATGAAATCGACCTCGCGGCCGTCCGTGTCGCGGAAGTAGCGAAGTTCCAGGTCGAGACCCTGTGTGTCCTGCTGATGATGCACCCACTTGAGCAGGTGGCAGGCGATCAGGTTCTCAAAGCGTGGCGCGTCCGCCTGCACGACCGTCCAGTCGACGTGGTAGTGCTTCTGCTGCTTCTTGACCGCCCGGATCGTCGGGGCGCCGAAGGGCGACAGCCGGAAGATCGCGTAGAGCCGCTCGAACGCTCCCAGCCAGTCGGCGACCGCCTTGTGGCTCACCTGCAGATCCTCACGGACTGCGTTGATCGAGAGCGGCGAGCCGACTAGCTCGGGGAGGCGGAGCATGAGGAGTTCGAGCCGGCCGAGGTCCTGGATTCGTTCGAGGCTGGTGACCTCCTCGCGGATCAGCAGGGTTCGATGTTCGCGCGTCCACCTGCGGGCCTCGACTTCGGAGCCGCTGAGGTAAGGCTCGGGAAAACCGCCGAGGCGAAGCAGGTCGCTGAGTTCCTCCGCCGTCTGCAACCCAAGCTCGGCTGCGGACAGTGGGTGCAGACGGAGGAGATGGAAGCGGCCCTGAAGCGAGTCGCCGCCGAACCGGTAGGCGTCGAGCCTGGCGCTGCCGACCACCAGGATCCGATTCCCGGCCACGGTGCCGCCGGTCAGCGCGGGCCCCGGGGCGGCCCGGGCGTCGTAGAGGCCCTTGAGGAAGTTCCTCCAATCCCGGTACTTGTGGATTTCGTCGAACACCCAGAAGCCGGCGGAGGGTAGTTCGCGCCTCAGGATGCGTTCACGGTCCTCGGCGATGTCCCAGTTGAGGTAGCCGTCCGCAGCGTCGGGCAGGCTGCGGGCGAGCGTCGTCTTGCCGACTTGCCGAGGGCCGGCGACGAAGACCATCTTTCGCTCGAGGTCTCGCTCGATCTGATCCGTCAGGTACCTCGTTACGATCGCCACAGCGCGGCAGACTACCAATATTTTCGACTACAGTAGAAAATACCCGCGGTCGTTTTCGACTGTAGTGGAGAATTCCGATGCGCTTTCGATCCCATCGGCCACCGACTACAGCGACGAGGAATCGCCCGTTCAGCCGCCTGCGGCGAACGTTGACCGACCCTTGTTGCCGTGTTACGTTACCGCCGCTTTCGGGCGCGGGCGAGACAGGTTGGCAGGCGTTGGTAGAGGTCTGCGCTCGTCGAAACAGACCCGGACGACCGCGGGACGAGTAGCTGTGGATTTCGACGCCAGCCTTCTGGTCATCATGGCGATCTTCTGGGCCACCTATCTGGTGGTTCGGGTGTTCCTGATCGGCCCGGTCATGAAGATGCTCCGGGAGCGGGACAGCGAGATCGTCACCGCTGAGGAGACGTTCGATCGGGCCCGGGCCGAAGTCGAGGCGCGGATCGAGGCGCAGCGGGAGAAGCTGAAGGAAGCCCGGGCGGAAGCAGTCGCACGCCGCGACCAGGTGCGGCGCGAGGCCCAGCAGGCGCGGGAACGGATGGTCGCCGAGGCGCGGCAGGAAGCGGATGCGGAGCTCCAGCAGGCTCTGGCCTCGCTGGAGGCCGAGACCGCGGAGCAGCGCCGCGCCCTCGAGGGCCGGGCCGAGCGTCTCGCGGCCGAGATGACATCGAAGCTGATGGGTGCACCGTCATGAAGCGGGTGAGCGCGAGGCCCGTCGCTGGGGCCCTTCTTGCGATGGTGTTCGCCGGCACCGCCGCGGCGTTCGGCGCCGACGTGGGCGAAGCGACTCACTTCCTGGGCGTGCCGCGGTGGATCTTCTCCTGGTTCAACATGCTCGTGTTCTTCGGCGGCCTCGGCTATCTGATCGTGCCGAAGGTCGTGGCGGCTCTCGAGAACCGCCGAATCCAGATTCGCGACAGCCTGATGACCGCCCGCCGCCAGCGGGCGGACGCCGAGGAGCTTCGCGAGGGCCTCGCCGGTCAACTGGCCGCTTTGGAAGCTGAAGTCGGAGAGGCGGTAGCCCGCGCGGAACGGGAAGGCGAACGGGAAGCGCGGGAGATCGTCGCCCTGGCCGAGCGCGAGCGCGAGCGGATGATGGAGCAGACCCGGGCCGAGATAAGGAGCCGCACGGCACGGGCCCGGGTCGAACTGGCGGAGCACGCCGCGCGACTCGCGACGTCGCTCGCCGCGGCGCGGCTGGAGCGCGAAGTCGACTCGGCGGCGCGGCGGCGGATTCTCGACCGCGGACTGCTCAGCCTGGAGAGCCGGGCGGACGATGCCTCGGCCGGAGCCGACGCGCGATGATCTACCGCTACGCGAGGCCCTACGCCCAGGCCCTGATGGGGGCCGCCGGCTCGCTCGAGGCGGCGCAGGCGACGCGCGACGAACTCGCCGCGTTCGCGGAGGCCATGCGGGCCGTGCCGCGCTTGGGCCGCATGGCGTCGAATCCGGGCGTGCCGCCCGCGACGAAGCGGGCGGTCGTCGATGAGATCGCCGAGATGCAGGACGCGGGCGAGTTGGCGCGGCGGCTGCTGCGGCTGTTGCTCGACAACTACCGCCTGGTCCATCTGCCGGCGATCCTCGAGGCGATCGACGAGTTGCTCGATCGGGCCCACGGGGTCGTCAGCGCCACGGTCACCGCCGCCGAGGAACTCGACGAGGAGCAGCGCGCGCGGCTGGAGAAGGCGCTGGAGCGGTTGTCCGGCGCCGAGGTCCGGCTGGAAGCTCGGGTCGACCCGAGCCTGATCGGCGGCTTCGTGGCCCAGTTCGGGAGTTACCGCTACGACGCGAGCGTTCGCGGCCAGTTGGCCGTGCTGGAAACCAGATTGACGGCCGAGCCGCCAACGGCGGCGGGAGCCTAGAAACGTCACGATTTCGAGACGCTCCGGAGCCCCGGAGCGCACCTTAGGGGAGTAGAACGAACATGCAGGTAAGAGCCGATGAGATCGCAGCGGTCCTCGAGCGCCAGTTGGCGGGTTACGAGGCCGAGGTCGACGTCGCCGAGGTCGGTACCGTACTGAGCGTCGGTGACGGCATCGCCCGCGTCTACGGGCTGGAGCAGGCGATGGCCGGCGAGCTGCTGGCGTTCCCGAACGACGTCTACGGGCTGGCGCTGAACCTCGAGGAGGACCAGATCGGCGCCGTGCTGATGGGCGAGTCGCGCCTGGTCGACGAGGGCGACGAGGTCCGCCGCACCGGCCGCATCATGGAGGTGCCGGTGGGACCGGCGATGGTCGGCCGCGTGGTCGACCCGCTTGGCAACCCGGTCGACGGCAAGGGACCGATCGAGGCCGCCGACAACTACCCGCTCGAGCGGATCGCCCCCGGCGTCGTCGACCGCGAGCCGGTGTCCGAACCGATGCAGACCGGGATCAAGGCGATCGACTCGATGATCCCGATCGGCCGCGGTCAACGCGAGCTGATCATCGGCGACCGCCAGATCGGCAAGACGGCCGTCGCCGTCGACGCGATCATCAACCAGAAGGGCGGCGACGTGATCTGCGTTTACGTCGCGATCGGCCAGAAGCGCTCGACCGTTGCCCAGGTGGTCAAGACGCTCGAGGACAACGGCGCGATGGAGCACACGATCGTCGTCTCCGCGTCGGCCTCCGAGCCGGCGCCGCTCCAGTTCATCTCGCCGTACGCGGGCTGCGCGATGGGCGAGTACTTCCTCTACAACGGCCAGCACGCGCTGGTGATCTACGACGATCTCTCGAAGCAGGCCGCCTCCTACCGCGAGGTCTCCCTGCTGCTCCGGCGCCCGCCGGGCCGCGAGGCCTACCCGGGCGACGTCTTCTACCTCCACTCCCGGCTGCTGGAGCGGGCGGCGAAGCTCTCGCGCGCCAACGGCGGCGGTTCGCTCACCGCGCTGCCGATCATCGAGACCCAGGCCGGCGACGTCTCGGCCTACATCCCGACGAACGTGATCTCGATCACGGACGGCCAGATCTTCCTCGAGGGCGACCTCTTCTTCTCCGGCGTGCGGCCGGCGGTGAACGTCGGCATCTCGGTCAGCCGGGTCGGCGGCAACGCGCAGATCGGCGCGATGCGCAAGAACTCCGGCACCCTGCGGCTCGACCTCGCGCAGTACCGGTCGCTCGCGGCCTTTGCCCAGTTCGGCTCCGACCTCGACCGCGTCACGCTGCAGCAGTTGGCGCGCGGCGAGCGGCTCGTCGAGCTTCTCAAGCAGGGGCAGTACGCGCCGCTGTCGATCGCGGACCAGGTGCTCTCGATCCTGGCGGGCACCCGCGGCGCGCTCGACGACCTGAAGGTCGAGGCGGTGCGGCCGTTCGAGGACTTCATGCACCGGCACTTCCAGAACGAGGAATCGGAGCTCCGCGACCGGATCCGCGAGGAGGGCAAGCTCAGCGACGAGCTGGACGCGCAGATCATGGAGGCGATCGGCCGGGCCTTCCAGCTCTTCGTGGCCGAGAACCCCGACGCCGCGCTGGAAGAGAACTAGAACGAGACGATCGGAAAGGTTCCAAGGTAGGCCCGAACGATGGCGAGCCTGATCGATCTTCGCCGGCGCATCCGCTCGGTGAAGAACACGCAGCAGATCACCAAGGCGATGAAGATGGTCGCCGCGGCGAAGCTGCGCCGGGCCCAGGACCAGATCCTCGCCACTCGGCCCTACGCCCTGGAGCTGCGCAAGGTGACGGAGCACCTGGCCGCCGTGGCTGCCGGCGAGGTCGAGCACCCGCTGCTGACTCCGCACGAGGGCGAAGGCGACGACAGGGCCGGTTCCGGCAAGACCCTGGTTCTCGTGGTCACGGGCGACAAGGGCCTGTGCGGCGCCTTCAATGCCCACGTCCAGCGCCGGACCGAGCAGGAGATGGCTGCGCTCAACGGCGGCGGCGAGATCCTCGCGCTCGGCAACCGCGGCGCCGACTTCTTCACCCACCGCGGTGCGCCGATGCGCGGCGCCCGCCGGGGGCTGTTCAAGGACCTGAACTACGGCACTGCCCAGGAACTCGCGGCTGAGGTCTCCAAGGCCTTTGCCGACGGCGAGTACGACGCGGTGTACGCCGTCTACAACGAGTTCATCTCGGTGCTCAGCCAGCGGGTGAGTTGGGAGCGCCTGCTGCCGATTGCGCGAGAGGACGTCGTCGGCGACGAGGGCGCCTCGGCGAACGGCCACCGCCCGTACCTCTACGAGCCGTCCGAGGCCGAGATCCTGAACGAGCTGCTGCCGCGCTTCGTCACCTTCCAGATCTACCGGGTGCTGCTTGAGTCGCAGGCGGCCGAGCACGCGGCCCGGATGACGGCGATGGACAGCGCGACGAAGAACGCCGGCGAACTGATCGACACATTGACCCTGCAATACAACCGCTCGCGCCAGGCCGAGATCACGACCGAACTGATCGAGGTCGTCTCCGGCGCGAACGCCCTCGAGGGATAGCGACAACGGAGAAGCAACCGTGAACGATACGAACAACACGTCCGGCGCCACCGGCAAGGTGGTCCAGGTGATCGGCCCGGTGCTCGACATCGAGTATCCGGCCGAGCAACTGCCCGAGATCCTGAACGCGGTCAGCGTCAAGAACGACGACGGCAGCATCGACCTGACTGCCGAGGTGGCCCAGCACCTCGGCTCGAACCTGGTGCGCGCGGTGTCCATGGAGCCGACGGACGGCGTCGTGCGCGGCATGGAGGCCAAAGACCTCGGCGAACCGATCTCGGTGCCGGTGGGCGAGGCGACCCTGGGCCGGGTGCTGAGCGTGCTCGGCGAGCCGGTCGACACGCTGGGCCCGGTCGAGGCCCAGGAACGCTGGCCGATCCACCGCGAGGCGCCAGCCTTCGAGGACCAGGCGACCTCGACCGAGATGTTCGAGACGGGGATCAAGGTCGTCGACCTGGTGCACCCCTACACCCGCGGCGGCAAGACCGGCCTGTTCGGCGGCGCCGGCGTCGGCAAGACGGTCCTCATCCAGGAGCTGATCAACAACGTCGCCGTGCAGGGCGGCGGCTTCTCCGTGTTCGCCGGCGTCGGCGAGCGCACCCGCGAGGGCAACGACCTCCTGCGCGAGATGGTCGAGGCCGGCGTCGTCAACTTCGGCGAGGGCTTCCTCGAGAACTACGAGGAGACCGGCAACTTCGACCTGACCAAGGTCGACCACGGCGCGCTCAAGGACAGCAAGGCGGCGCTCATCTACGGCCAGATGACCGAACCGCCCGGCGCCAGGCTTCGCGTCGGTCTCTCGGCGCTCACGGTGGCCGAGTACTTCCGCGACGTCGAAGGCCGCGATGTGCTGCTCTTCGTCGACAACATCTTCCGCTTCACCCAGGCCGGTTCCGAGGTGTCCGCCCTGCTCGGCCGGATGCCCAGCGCGGTTGGCTACCAGCCGAACCTGGCGACCGAGATGGGCGCCCTGCAGGAGCGGATCACGTCGACCAAGAAGGGCTCGATCACGTCGGTGCAGGCGATCTACGTCCCCGCCGACGACCTGACCGACCCGGCGCCGGCCACCGCCTTCGCCCACCTCGACGCGACGACGACCCTGTCGCGCGCGATCGTCGAGAAGGGCATCTACCCGGCGATCGATCCGCTCGACTCGACCTCCAAGATCCTCGAGCCCGGCATCGTCGGCGACGAGCACTACGCCGTCGCCCGCCAGGTGCAACAGGTGCTCCAGCGCTACAAGGACCTGCAGGACATCATCGCCATCCTCGGCGTCGAGGAACTGTCCGAAGAGGACAAGCTGGTCGTCGCCCGGGCGCGCAAGATCGAGCGCTACCTGTCGCAGCCGTTCTTCGTGGCGACCCAGTTCACCGGCCTCGAAGGCCGCTACGTCAAGATCGAGGACACCGTCGAAGGCTTCAAGACGATCCTCTCCGGCGACCTCGATGAGCTGCCCGAGCAGGCCTTCCTCATGGTCGGCACGATCGACGAGGCCGTCGACAAGGGCAAGAAGTTGCTGGCGGCCTAGAGGCGCCGAGACGGAACCAGCGGAGCGAACGAACGTGGCCGGCTTGAACCTGATCCTCGTAACCCACGCCGAGAAGCTGCTCGAAATCGAGTGCTCGGACGTCGGCCTGCCCGGCCGCAAGGGCGACATGGGCATCCTGCCCGGCCACGCGGCGCTGATCAGCACGCTGCGCCCCGGCGAGCTCAGCTACCAGCCGGCCGACGGCGGAGCGCGCCGCTTCGTCGCGGTGGCGCCGGGCTTCTGCGAGGTCGCGGACGACACCGTGACGGTGCTGACCGAGACCGCGGAGCCGGCCGAGGAGATCGACGCCGCGGCGGCCACGACCGAGCGCGACGAGCTGGCCGCGGAGTACGCGCGCGCCAGCTTCGAGGAGCAGGCGGGACTCAAGGACCGGGTGGATACGGCGCAGGCCCGGGTCGACGTTTCGTTACGGGCGTAGGGCCGCAGCAAAGGTCGCCGGCCTCCGGCCGGCGGCTGCGTCTTTCGGGCTGCGCCGCTCCGCGGCTCCGCCCGCACACTGAGTGCGCCGTCCTCGGCACGGCGCCCGCACACTGAGTGCGCCGTCCTCGGCACGGCGCCCGCACACTGGGTGCGCCGGCCTTCTGGCCGGCTTCCGGGAAGGAACGCGCCGCGAAGCGGCGACGATACTGCTCTGCAAACCGCCGACTACCGCAACCTCCGCTCAATCCGCTCCAGCGCCGCCAGTTGACGCGCAATCTCGTACAGAGTCCGCTCGATGCCCCGAGTGTCAGTCATCTCTTCCTCCTACGGGCGGGTTCATTCCGCCTCTAGCGAGGGACCTAGCGAATCCCGTGCCGGACGAGCGGAGGGAAGCCGGAACCCGATTCCCGCCCGCGCCATGACAGCGCGCTCCGCTGCTAGACTCCCGCGCTCGGGAGAGGTGCTGGAGTGGTCGAACAGGGCTGCCTGCTAAGCAGTTGTCCGGGGTGACTCGGACCGAGGGTTCGAATCCCTCCCTCTCCGCCAGCGCCCACACCGCCTAAGCGGCCGGGGAGTGCTGCCGTGTGCGATGCCGCGGCGATCAGAAAAGGAATGGCTCCAGCAGGAGGTGGATCCCGTTTGCCGCGCTGTGGCAAACAATCGCGTAGGGGAGTCCCCATCGCCAGAACATCCAGCCGAGCAAGAGGCCCGCGATGCTGCTCTTCAAGGCCATGCCCGTCATGTAGGTCGGCCCCCCTACGCCGCCGTAGAAGATGTGCGCGATGCCGAACGTCAACGCCGACAAGCCCAAGGCCACATGGAAGATGGTGCGGGGATTGTCTGTGAAGCGAGCGGTGAGCCAGGCTGTGCCACTCAGCAGGCCGAGCCGGAAGACAATCTCCTCCATGATCGGCCCCTTGACGACAGCTGACAGAGGAGAGAACCGGGACCAACGCGCGACCATCTGCTCGTAGATGGCCGAATCCGCTGTTGCCATGCCGTAGTTGGCACCCAGATTCGCAACGCCGAAAGCGACGCCCAGCCCGAGCGACAGACCGGCGAGTCGGAGATGCTCGGCCGATTTCCGATGGGGCATTGGCCGGCACTGAGCCAACGCCGCCAAGCCCAGCATCGACGCGATGAGCGCCGAAAGCCCGCCCAGTAGAGCCCCGCTACCGTCGGTTCGGTCGGGGAAGTACAAGAGCAGCAACACGGCGATCGCGATCGCGCCAGCCGCGAGGAGCCGCGCCGACCAGGGTCGGGCCACGGCCGCCTCGCCCGTCGGTCCCCTGGACAAGCCGCCCTGCGTGCTTCCGACCTCCTCGCTCATAGCTTCCCAACGGATGCGAGCCGCTCTTGGTTACGGTCCACGCCGCAAACGGACCGGAGATTCCTCGGCTCCGGTCCGTGTAGGGAACTTGGGATCGCTGGCAACCGTGTAGAGGTCGAGAGCTTCTCATGGGCACGCCATCGCTTTCGGTCTTCAGCATTGTCGGCCTCGGCACCGTGCTGGCTGCATGCGGAGGGCCGGATCGCCCGTCGTCTACCACTTCCGCCGTTCTTCGGGACACGGCCTTCGTGGGCGTGAACGTCCTGTCCATGGCGGAAGACGAGGTTGGGGCGGTTTCCGATCAGACGGTACTGGTGTCCGGCGGCGTCATCGCCCGCGTCGGGAACCGGGACCAGGTCAGCGTGCCCGAGACCTTTACCGTAGTCGAAGGAGCCGGCAAGTACCTCATGCCCGGTCTCGCCGACATGCACGTGCATCTCGAGTACTTCGATGATCCGCGGGTGCTCGATCTGTTCCTGGCGAACGGAGTCACGACTGTTCGGAACATGGACGGCCGTCCCTACATCCTCGAGTGGCGAGACCGAATTGCGCGCCGCGAATGGCCCGGACCCAGGATCCACACCGCCGGCCCCATTCTGGACGGCGACCCACCGCTTCGCGACGACAATCTGGCCATAGCGTCCGCCGGTGACGCCCGCCGAGCAGTACGCGACCAGAGGGCGGCAGGGTACGACTTCATCAAGGTCTACACGAACCTCTCAGCCGAGGCCTATGCGGTCGTCCTCGAGACGGCCAGGGAGAACGGTCTCCCGGTAGCGGGACACGTTCCACGCGGCGTGGACGTAGAGGATGCCCTGATCTCCGGTATCCGTTCCATTGAGCACGTAGCGGAGCTGGGGGACCTGGTGGAGGCGGAGGACTCCCCGTTCCGCAACGGTTGGCACTGGTCGAAGTTGTACTTGGGAATGCCGGTCGACACGACCAGTTTCGCCCGCGCCGCCGGCCTTGTGGCTGACTCCCAAGTCTGGATCGTCCCAACGATGGTTCAGGCCGACCGGGCGATTGCGCCGCGCGCAGCGATCGACGCGTGGCTTGCAGAGCCTGAGTTGGCCTATGTCGGTGCTAGACGTCGCCGTATCTGGCAGTCGCTGGTAGGGCGTTCACTTGATCGGATGGACTCTGAAGACTGGGCGCTCGTCGAGGCGGGTCGCGCGAACCGTTTGCGGTTTGTGAGTTCGCTCCACGACGCAGGGGCGGCGCTGCTGCTCGGCACCGATACGCCGAATCCGTTCGTGGTGCCCGGCTTCTCGATACACGACGAGTTGGCGAACTTCGAGGCGGCGGGTATCGACCGTGGGCGGATCCTGGCGTTGGCTACTAGAGAAGCTGCGGTCTTTCTGGAAACCGACAGCGAAGTCGGCACGGTGGAGGTCGGCAAAGTTGCGGATCTGATTCTCCTCGACGACAGTCCGCTTGAGTCGCTTGATGTCCTCCGAAGGCCCGTGGGTGTGATGGTTGGTGGCGCTTGGCTGCCGTCGGAGACACTCGCCGACGCGTTGGACTCGATCCGATCGCGAGGTGGACTGTAGGACGGGGCCCGCGGCGCCGTGCGGGCCAGATTGGCGCTGACCGGGTAGAGAGCGTACCGCTGGTCGCGGCGGGTTGCGGACTGGTGGGCCAGTGCCCAGCGGCTTGACAGCCTGATCGTGAGGCCGCAAGAGTCGGCCGATGAGAGCGCTTCCAGTGGCCGAGTTGAAGGCCAGGTTCTCGAAGGTCCTCGCTGAGGTGCGTCGCGGCGAGCGCATCGGCATCCTGTACGGGAGGTCGAAGACGCCGGTCGCCATGATCGTCCCGTGGGTGCCGGCACGCGCGGGCCGGCGGGACCTCGGCCTCCTTGACGGGGAGATCACAGTCGAGTTCGCTGATGACTTCGAGATGACCGAGGAGGAGTTCCTAGGCAGCGGGTGACGTGGCTGCGAGTCGGCTGGGTCATGTCCTGGCCCAGCCGCAGATTGACCGAGCTGTTCCCCCGGCCGCGAGGAACTTTGAGGCCCAAGCAAGCCCAGGTACGTGAGATCAATGCACGCCCTGATCGAGTCCCACCGAACCGAGATCCGAGCCTTGGCAGAACGGCACGGTCTCCGCGATGTCCGCGTCTTCGGCTCGATGGCTCGCGGAGACGCGGATGATGCGAGTGACGTCGACCTTCTGGTCACCTTGCCGCCGGGGCGCACGGGTCTTGCGCTAGGGGCGCTCCTGATGGACGTGCAGGATCTTCTGGGCCGGCGGGTTGAGGTTGTGACGGAGCGAAGTCTGCACCCGGCACTTCGGGAGCAGGTGCTGGAAGAAGCGCAGATCCTCTGAGGAGCTCAGGCGCTCTCGCTCTTCACGAATGGGCGAGACCGGGCAGGACTCAGTACGTTCGTGTGCTCCTCGCCGGTTCAGGCGACACGCCGCAGCAGCTTCCGCTCCAGATCGGCGGTCGATTCCAGCGAGGAGATCATCTCCCCGCCTACGTCGGAGAGCCGCGCCAGATCGAGACGGGGAATCTCCGATTGATCCGAGAAGACGAGGATCGACTCGAACTGAATCTCGTGACGGTGGAAGTGGGACAGCATGATGGTCGTCAGACGGGCCTTGTCGCGATTCGGTACGCCGTACAGGAACAGCGGCGTATCCAGCCGTCCGTCTATCCGATAGTCCACGCGGTACGGTTCGGGGTCGGGAAGACCCTCGGGCGAGTAGTCCGCCTGGATCTTGTCCTCGTCGACGAGGCCGTGCAGCAGGTCGGCAAGATCGTCGTAGAAGGTGGACCTCACGTGAGACCTGGAGAGCAGTGTCAGGTCGTGAACCCTTGTCAGCGCCTGGCCGAATCGAAAGACTGCTTCGGGCAGTCGCTCGATGGACGTGTCGAGGCGGAAAGAGCCTCCGTCTCGTTCCACACCCGTCTCGTTGACGATGCGCTCGAGAATCTGTCCGCGCGCCCCTTGAAGGAAGGCGTCGATGTCGTGGTCGTAGCTGATGTGCATGAGCGTGTGACCACGGTCCGAGAGCCGGATTCCGCCGATTCCGGTCTCAGAGACATGGATCGGGAATCGGTCGCCGTCCGGGAACTCGAAGTGCGTGCGTAGCATCAAGGCGTCATCCGGACGCCGTGCGAGGCGCACTTCGGCACAGAGACGTTCGCAGAGGAGTTTCTGCACCGCGTCGACATCGAACGTCATAGCGGGAGAGCCCTTTGGCCGTCATGCGTGGCGGAGATGCCGGCGATGTTGAAGTCCTCGAGCAGGCACGCGAACGCGCCCTCCAGCGTGACGAAGCGGTCGGTCTCTTCGGCGTGGCGTTCAGGCTTGCCGCCCGTGGCGATCGCCTCCGCGTTCGCACGGTGGATATGAGGCCGATAGGAGATGTCCCCATGTTCGTGACTCGGTCCGTTGTAGCGCGCCAGGGTCAGGCGCGAGCCGTCGACCGACACGAGGGCGATGCCGCTGGAGAAGTCCGCTTCGTCGAGGAGGTTCTGGCGCTGGTAGATGTCGAACCTGGTTCCGGCCGCGTCCTCTCCAGTGGCCTTGAACGACCGTTGACGATGGACTGGTGCCCCCGTTGGCTTCTCGGTCCAGCGAGAGCCGGGATTGGTGAGCCGCTTTGGTGACACCCGAAGCTCGTCGAGTTCCTCCTCGCTGTAGAGACGGACGGCCATGGCCCCGTATTCTACGGTCCGGGCCGGAGGAAGGCTCGTTCGCGATGGGCTCAGTTCAGCCCGTAGGCTGATGCAGCTTGGGCCAGGGGCCCCGCAGATGGCAGCCCGGGGAAGACAGGCACGTCGTCGTGTCTAGCGCCTAGCCGGATAGCGCAGCGTTTCCGCGAGCGCCACGCGTCGGCCGTTGGCGCAGTCCGCAGGTATGTGTACTAGTGGGCGATCAACGGCGTCTCGGCGGGGGGATCATGTAGAGAAGTTGTCGACGGCGGCTCCGCCAGGGAGCCAGCCAACGGTCGGGAACCGGATCCTGCGGGGTTCGTCCGCATGGGCTTCTGCGGGTTCCCGCAGATCCCGGAATCCCATGCGACGAGCGCCCGAAGGGATGACCGCACCGATGCCGTCAGTCCAGTCGCTTTTCCCCAACGTCAATGAGAATTGCCTTCGGAGTCTTGCCTTCCAGGAACGGAGCCTCGCCCTTTCGGCAGCGGATACCGACGCCCCGAAGCATGTCGGCAAGAGCCGCAACCGCAGGCGCTGCATCAGCGTTGTCAAGTCCAATTCCCACGAACACACCTTCGTTGATTGACAGCGCTACGGTGTCGCCGGCAACCATCCTGAAGAGGGAATCGTCCGTCTGCGCCGACACCCTGATCCATGCAGCGGACTTCAACGTCTTGTCAAGCACTTCGACCAACGACCTGGCTTCATGGCCATCGTGCATCATGAAGCTGAACCGCTGTCCAGCAAACTGCTTGAGTGCAGCAACGATCTCGGCGCGATCCGCCTGCGTGATGGTTCTCGGCTCCTTCAGTTGCCTGATCTCAAGCTGAGCGTGTTCCAGTCTGCGGTCCTTCTCTGCACTGAGTCGCTGGGTCCAGTTGTAGATGAAGACGCCCAACACTGCAAGAGCAACGACGAGAACCACGCTGGCGACATTCGCATATCGCAGCAGTCTCTCAAGGTTGACCATTTCTACATCACTCAACTGGTTCACCTTCCGTACAAGCGAGAGTTGAGTCAAACGGCGACGTAGCCGTTCTCCGCAGCCCGTTGCTCCCACTCGCAGGCTTTGGCCCGGTCGCGCTCTACACCCTTACCGAGAAGGTACATGAGGCCAAGCGCGGCCTGTGCCTTGGCGTGCTCCTGTTCCGCCGCCAAGCGGTACCATCGAACTGCTTCGGCAGCATCTTTCTCCCCGCCGGTTCCCCAGTCGTACACTTTCCCAAGTTGGTATTGTGCGTCAGCGTCACTCTGCTCCGCAGCCAGTCTGAAGAACACGATTGCTACCGTATCGTTCTTCTGTACTCCGCCGAGTCGATAGTAGGCCCTGGCGTGTCCCTGTTCTGCGGCCTTGATGTACCACCGTTCTGCCTCTTTGGCGAAGTCACGGCCGATGCCGTTCCACCGCTCCGCTTCTATGGCGTGCCTGCGAGCTAGCCGGTACTGTGCGTCGGCGTCACCCTGCTCCGCAGCTAGTTCCACTTCATCTGGCTCCTGCTCGTCTGGCGAAATGTAGTCCAGCGCATCCACCGACGCCGACTTGTAGAGCCCCACAACAACCCTCGGCGATAGACCCAGGCCCACGAGGAAGGGCACGAACAGCCAGGTGTATGGCGTGAGCAACGCCACAGGCCCGAGGGTGAGGAGTACCAGCATCGCCACCTTCCGCCCCTTCCCATAGGGCAGCCAGGGTCTCGGTGCTAGGCGGTTCACACAGTGGTGCCATTCGGCTTCGATCAGTTTGTTTCGCTCTTGGAGCAGCGCGTCGTTGCTCGGCGGCAGCAGTTCCTTCAGGTGTTGAAGGAGTTCGTCGTTGCCTTCGAGAATCTCGTCTACCCGTTCGTCAATCCACGTCGATTCTTCCGTCAAGTCTCCCCCCCCCCAAAGGCCTCGTTCACCGTTCAGCGGTCAGCCGCCACTTCGCACTTGTAAGTCTGGCTTGGGTAAGCAACGTCTTCCGGAGATGTGGCTCGCGTGAACCGATGCGCGCGTTGGTATAGAGCCGCGAGCCTGTGTCTCGGCGGATGCTCGGGTTCGTTGCCGGTCAAGACCGATTGTGCCGTCGATGCCGGCACTGGGGCTTGCGGCGCGTCGGCGTGACGCCTCTGGGATCTTCGGTGCGGAAGTAGGGGATTGGCGGGAGAGCGAGCGACGTGGAGTTGTCGCCGCGGTGGACCAGCGTGCTGACGTCCAGGACCAACAAAGGAAGTAGGCAGCGGGGACGATTCGTCGCTCTAGTACCTCCGCCTTCAAGCGCGTTGGTGAGAATCATCGAGCCCCCATTACCTTACTGCGTCTAGGGTAGCGCCCGCCTACTCCCCCCGCTGCAACACCGGGTAGAACTGCGTGAACACATTGTCCGTCGCAGCATGCTCGGCATGGCAGTCGTAGCACCGTTCCTTCGGGAACGCTGACGCCGACTCCCTCAGTCCTCCGGACCGGTCGCGGAAGCTGAGGTAGGCCCAGCCTTCGGGGTAGCGCTCGCTGTCCTTGACCGCGACCTCCATCCCCAGGAAGTCCTTCTCGAAGAAGCCGGCCTGGTTGATGGACTCGCGGGAGCCGGGGCGGAAGACGTCCATCGGGAGCATGGTTCCCTCGGGGAACTCGCCGGTCGCCATGAAGTAGCGGTACGCCTCCGGCTGGATGTAGACGTTGGTGAAGGCGCCCGGGCCTTCGCGCTCGGCGGCGTCTTCGTCGTAGCTGAGGCCGAGCGAGGCTCCGACGAAGATCCAGGTGCGGTAGCCGTCGGGGCGGATGAGGTCGCCGTCGGCGGTGTAGGTGGGCATGGCCATGCCGTCGAGGGAGGGCTTGGCGTCCTGCGCGGCTACGGCTATTGCGGCGATCAGGGCGACTAGGGCAGTTGCGATGGCGATGTTGCGCACGGGGGGATTCTACGCGGCAGGATGGTCGCCGCTTCGCGGCGCGTGGTTTTCCGCGGGTCAGAAGACCCGCGGCCACAGCCGGCCAGAAGGCCGGCGCACCCAGTGTGTGGGGTCACCCAGTGCGGGGCGCACCCAGTGGTTAGGCCCAGATCAGGTCGTGCTTCGAGATCGGCAGCGACCGGATCCGCTTGCCGGTCACGGCGAAGATCGCGTTGCACAGGGCCGGCGGGACCGGAGGCAACGCCGGCTCACCCAGGCCGGTGGGCTGGTTGTCGCTCATCACCCAGTGGACTTCCACGGGCGGCGCCTGGTCGATGCGGAGCAGCTTGAAGTTGTGGAAGTTGCTCTCGTTCGTGCGGCCGCCGTCGAAGGTGATCTCCTGGTCGAGCGCCTGGCCGAGGCCGTCGAGGGCCGCGCCCTGGACCTGGTTGAGGGCGTTGCTCGGGTTGACGAGCTGCCTGCCGACGTCGCCGGCGACCCAGATCCTGTCGACACCGAGTTCGCCCTCCTTGCTGACCGTGGCCTGGACGACTTCGGCGAAGTAGCCGCGGTGGCTGAAGTGGAACGCGACGCCCTGGCCGGTGCCCTCGGGCAGGTCCGCCTTGCCCCATTCCGATTTGTCGCGCACGAGTTCGAGCACGGCCTTCATCCTCCCGGGGTCGAACGCGGTCCTGGTCCCGGCCGGCGCCGAGTCGAGCAGGTCGAGCCGGAACTGGAGCGGGTCCTTGCCGGCCTCGACTGCCAGTTCGTCGATGAACGACTGCACGACGAACGAGATCGCGTTGCTGGTCGGAGCGCGGAGCGCCCCGGTCGGGATACCGAGCGGCATCTTCGACGCCTGGAGCGCGAAGTTCGGCACGAAGCCCTGCGGGAACTCGTTCGGCATCATTTCGGCGCTCGGGGCGAACCGCCGACCCTCGCCGAAGCTGACGAAGTGGTCGCGCCACGCCGTCAGGTTGCCGGCCTCGTCGAGACCGCCCTGCAGATAGTGGTAGCCCCCGGGGCGGAAGTAGTCGAAACGCGTGTCGTCCTCGCGGTTCCACACCAGCTTGACCGGAACTCCCGCCTGCCGCGCGATCAGCGCCGCCTCGAGCATGTAGTCCCAGTACAAGCGCCTCCCGAAGCCCCCTCCCATCCGGGTCAGGTGGATCGTGATCTGGTCCTCGGGAATGCCGAGCGCCTTGGCCAGGTCACCGCGGGCGAACTGTGGAGTCTGGATCGGCGCCCACATCTCGAGCCCGCCATCGTGGAAGTGTGCCGTCGTGTTCTGCGGCTCGAGCGGCGCGTGGGCGAGGAAGGGGTATTGGTAGGCGGCCTCGAGCGTCTTCGCCGCGGAGGCCAGGGCGCCGGCCGCGTCGCCGTCGTTCCTGAGATCCTGTTCCGGCGCCTGCTTCGACAGCTCCTCTGCCTGCCGGTCGAAGGACTCGGTGCTCTGGGACGCGGTCGACCCCTCGTCCCAGGTGACCTCCAGCTTGCTTCGGGCCTCGTTGACGAGCCACCAGGAGTCGCCGACGATGGCGATGCCGTTGGGCAGCCCGACCTGAAACATCGAAGGCGAGGGCGCGGCGCTTCCGGCCTGAGCGGTCGAGTCGACGACGAAGGCGTCGACAACACCGGGCGACGCCTTGACCGCGTCGAGATTGGCGCTCTTCACCCTGCCGCCGTGGACCCGGCACTTCTCGAACACGGCGTACTTCATGCCGGGCACGGTGACGTCGATGCCGAAGAGCGGCTTACCGGTGACGATCTGCGGGTTGTCGACGCCGGGGATCTCCTGGCCGATGATCCTGAAGTCCTTCGCGTCCTTGAGCGGGACGGTCCGGGGATTCGGCGGCTCGATGTCGGCCGCGGCGCTCGCCAGCTCGCCGTAGGACAGCGACTTGTTCTTGAAGTGGACGGCGCCGGCCTCGGTGGTGCACTTCTCGGGCCTGGTCTTCCACTCCTTCGCCGCGGCTTCGACGAGCATGGCGCGGGCGGCGGCGCCGACGCGGCGCATCGACTCGTAGTGCATCGGCGTGGCCATGCTGCCGCCGGCCATCTGGCCGCGGTACTTCGTCGAGTCGAAGTCCGCCTGCTCGACGCGCACCTGGCTCCAGGGAATGTCGAGTTCTTCGGCGATGAGCATCGGCAGCATCGTCTTGACGCCCTGACCGATCTCGGGGTTCTGGGCCATGATCGTCGCGATGCCGTCGGGCGTCAGGCGGATGAACGCGTTGAGCGCCGTCGCGGCGTCGGCGGTGGCGGCAAAGGCGCCGCGCGCGCCGTCCAGCGGGAAACGGGCTCCCAGGAGCATGCCGCCGCCGGCCAGGGCGGTGACGTGAAGGAAGCCGCGCCGGGAGAGGTTGCCTGTCTTGTCCACGGCGTTCATGCCTCACTCCCTCCCGCTCCCGTGGCCGTCTCGTGGCTGGTGGCCGATGGAGCCTGCGCGATGTCCGCGGCACGGTGGATGGCGGCCCGGATGCGGTTGTAGGTCGCGCACCGGCAGATGTTCCCGCTCATCGCCTCGTCGATGTCGCCGTCAGTCGGCGCCGGGTTGTTCGCCAGGAGCGCCGAGGCCGACATGATCTGGCCGGCCTGGCAGTAGCCGCACTGGGGTACGTCGATCTCCTGCCAGGCGAGCTGCACGGGATGGGCGCCGTCCTCGGACAGGCCCTCGATCGTCGTGATCTCCTTGCCCTCGGCGCGCGAAACCGGCATGCGGCAACTGCGCTCGGGCTCGCCGTCGACGTGCACGGTGCAGGCCCCGCAGAAGGACCGGCCGCAGCCGAACTTGGTGCCCTTGAGGTCGAGTTCGTCGCGGAGAACCCAGAGCAGGGGCATCTCCGGGGGCGCGTCGACCGTGGTCGACTTGCCGTTCAGCGTGAAGGCGATCGCCATGAGTTCGTTCTCCTCGAAGGCCGTTGCGGGGCGGCGACTTACTGGCTGGTCATACAGTGAATGAAACGCGGGGTGAGGTCAAGGGCTCGCCCGCCACGTGGTGCTCAGCTCTGGAATGACTCCAGCTCTCGCCTGAGGGACCGGCAGAGGCTGGAACCGTCGTCGCCCGTCTCGTAGACGTAGCGGTCGGGCCGAATCAACACGCTGGACGCGTTGTTCCGGCCAAGCCAGCGGGTGAGTTCGCCGTTCGCGTCGGAAAGGTCGCGGCCGAGCTGGAGGACGATGCCGCCGAGGACCTCCCTGAACCAGTCCATGTCGGCGCCGGTGGTCGGGGAACTCACAATGAGGGAGAACTCCGGACCCAGCAGATCGTCGAGCCAGGCTTCGCCGCCGGCGGTCGTCACGCGGGGCCTGATCATGCGTCCCCCGGAGGCCTCCGAGCCCCCGATCAGCCCCCGTTGGTAGGGCTGCCGGTTGGTCATGCGCCGCATCAGGGAGAAGCCGGTCTTTCTCTTCCGGCGGCCGCGGAAGAAGGAGTAGTTGCGGTTCGCGATGGCGAGCGGAGTCGAGGCGCTGATCATCCTGCCCCGCTTCGATGCGCCCTCGATCAGGCGCGCGCAGTGGTCCCAGCACTCTTCCTGGTAGGTGTCCAGAAGCGCCGGTCCGGCGAGCCCCCGAAACAGGAGCTCGAACTTGAAGGCCAGGTTCACCGCGTCGCGGATGCCCATGTTGAGGCCCTGGCCGGAGAAGGGCGGCGACTGATGGGCTGCATCCCCGGCCAGCAGCAGTCGACCGGCGCGCCACGCCTTCGGCATCGAGCCGTGGAAGAGGAATGGCTGAGTACGGAGGATCTCGCACGAAGACGGGTCGAAGTACTCGGAGATCGCCTCGAGGGCGTCTTCGGCGGTGAAGTTCCGGGCTAGCGCCTCCCCGGCTTCGAAGTCGAAACGGACATGCTTGTGGTGCCCCTTGAAGTACACGACCGAACGGTTGCGCCGGCACCTGATCTCGGAACCGTCCGGAAGGGAATCGAAGAGCTTCTGGTCGTGGACGACGAGGTCGACGACGATCCACTGGCGCCGGTAGCCGAACTCGACCCGCTCCGACCCCATCGCCGAACGGCAGAAACTGCCGCCGCCGTCAGCTCCGACGGCGTAGCGCCCGGTGAACTCATGGCGCTCGCCCGTGTCGCGGTTCGTCGCGACCACCTTTGCGGCTTCACCCACACCGTCGACGGCGGACACGTCGTAGCCGAGGAACGCGTCGACTGCGACGCCCTTCGCGAAGTCGTCGCGCAGCAATCGCTCGAGCGCGGGCTGGTGGAACACCATGCCGCCCATCGGGAACCCGAACCGCTCCCGGGCCCGCAGAAAGTCGAGCGTCATGAGCGGTCGACGTTTCGCGTCGACGAACTCGTTCCGCGCGTACGGCGAGGCGTCCTCGGGGATCAGCCTCTGGAGGATCCCCATGGACGTGTAGATGCGGCAGCTCTCCGGGTCGAGGACCATCGCCCGCGGCGTGGGATAGACGTCCGGCTCGCGGTCAAAGATCGCCACCGATCGGCCGCGCGCCCGAAGCAGGTTGGCGAGCGTGGCGCCCGTCGGCCCGCAGCCGACGATCAGTACGTCGTACTTCTTGTGCTCGCTCACGACGCGGCGCCAGGAGCGCGAGTCGAACTACGCTGCGAAGCGAGTCAGCCGGGCCGGCCGGTCAGCCAGTTCCAGGGCCGGATCTGGGTTTCGGCGATGATTCCCGCCTTGGCGTAGGGACTGCCGGCGACAAAGGCCTGCGCCGCGTCGAGCGAGGGTGCTTCGAGCACCAGGAGCAGTCCGGTAGCGGTGTCGCCGCTCTCGTCGAGCGTCTGTCCACCGTGATGAAGCGTTACGTCGGGATGACCGGCGGCGTCCCGCAGGTAGGCGGTGAAGGCGCTCTGCAGACCGGCCCGCTCCTCTTCCCTTCCTGCCTTGTGAGTCGCGACGACTACGAGGTACATGGGGCAATCTCCTCTGGTTCGGCGGAAGTGAACGAGCTGAACCCGGGCAGGCTAGCAGACAGGTGAGGCCCGACTTCGAGCGGGCTCCCGGCATGGGGCCTGGCGGCGTCGGCGGACAGGACCGTCGCTCCCGGTCGGGCGTGCTGCGCACGCCGATGGTATGCAATGCTGTGTACCTTCTTGGGAGGTGCGTATGCCCAAAACTGCCAAGCTGTTCTGGTCCGGCCGCTCTCAAGCAGTGCGGTTGCCGAAGGAGTTCCAGATGGAGGGCGCGGAGGTGCGCATCCGCAAGCGCGGCGCAGCCGTCATCCTGGAGCCCATCGCGGCGAACTGGGCGTGGCTCGACGAGGTCGCGGGGAAGTTCTCGGACGACTTTTTCGCTGAAGGGAGATGCCAGCCCGAGATGCCGTTGCTGCCGAGTTCCCGGCACGAGATGTAACGCTTGCACCCTCGGCGTAGCCGGCGGACAATCGCCGCCGTTCGCGGTAAACTGCCCGGCTTGCCGCTACCGCTGGGAGGTCGTCTAACGGTAGGACATGCGGCTCTGGACCGTAGAATCGGGGTTCGAATCCCTGCCTCCCAGCCACTCTGCCGAACCGCGGCGCGGTTCGCCGCGAGGCGCTACACGCCCTCGACGATCACGACATCCGTGTTGGCCGCCTGGCTGAGCTTCTCTCTCAGGTCGGCGAAGTCGGCCCCGTCCTGCCATTTCCTCGCCTGTTCGACGCTGTCGAACTCGACGATGACGAGACGGTCGGGCTTCCAGTCGCCACGGATGGCCTCGGCGACGCCGCCTCGTACCAGGTACCTGCCGCCGTGGGCCTCGACGACCGCCGGCACTTGCTCCAGAGCGCGGTTGTAGGCGTCTTCGTCTTTCACTTCGACACTGATGATCGCGTATCCAGCCATGGTGGGGCCTCCTAGCCGTGGGTTGAGTGTCAGGGTAGCGCGAACACGAACAGGTTGTTGCCCGAACTGGGCCGCAGCTCCGGCGTGAGTCCGGACAGCAGGGCCGCCGACCGGTTGCCCGTGCTGGCCGCGACGTACTGGCGGCCGTCGACTGCGTAGGTGATCGGGAAGCCGGTCACGGGCGAGCCGAGGTTGATCTCCCAGAGGCTCTCGCCGGTCTTGTCGTCCAGCGCGCGGAACCGGCCGTTGCCGTCGCCGACGAAGACCAGGCCGCCGCCGGTGACGAAGAGCGACATCAGGCCGGCACGCTGCTCGTAGGTCCAGAGCGACTTGCCCGTCTCGGCGGACACGGCGTGGACGGATCCGCTCAGGTCGGTCCCGGGCGCGATCTGGTGCTCGGCGTCCAGGGCGTAGATCTGGAGCCGGCCGGCGCGGGTCGCCGTCATCAGGGCGCAGGAGTTGCGCATCGGCACGTACATCGCGTTCGTCCGCGGACTGTAGGCGCCCGCCTGCCAGTCCTTGCCGCCGATGTAGGTGGGGCAGACGTACGCCTCCTGGCCAAGTTCCCGGAACACGACTTCCGAGTTCTCGGTGACCGCCCCGGTAGCGCCGTCGATCGTGCTGATCACGTTCTGCCGGATCGTCGGCCGCGCCCACAGGAACTCGCCGGTCTCGCGGTCTAGCGTGTAGACGACGCCCGTTTTGCCGGGAATCCCGGTCATCACCTTGCGCGTCTCGCCGGGTTCGAGGCGGGGGTTGATCCAGTCGACTTCGTCGGCGTCGGGGGCGACGGAGGTATCGACGAGCATGCGCTCGAAGGGATGGTCGAGGTCCCAGTGGTCGTTCAGATGCTGGTAATGCCAGGCGATCTCGCCGGTGTTCGCGTCGAGCGCGAGCGTGGAGTTGTGGTACAGGTGCCTGAGATCCCTGCCGCCGAGCAGGAACTTCGGCGCCGGCGAGGTCACCGAAGTGCCGATGTAGATCAGTTCCAGCCCCGGGTCGTAGCTCGGCACCATCCAGGTGCCGACGTGGGTGCGGTCCTCGAACGGGATGTCGCCCCAGGTCTCGTCGCCCGGCTCGCCGGGAGCGGGAACCGTGCGGCGCCGCCAGAGTTCGGCCCCCGTCTCCGCGTCGTGAGCGACGATGACGCAGGAGTCGGGCCCGCCGCGGGGCAGGCAGCTTCGGCCCGAGATTACCTTGCCGTCGGCGATGATCGGGCCGGAGCTGTGCATCGCCGGCTGCGTCTTGTAGTCGAGGATCATCGTCTCCCAGACCAGCTCGCCCGTCACGGCATCGAGCGCGAAGACGAAGTTGTCGACGCTGGTGTCGATGATCAGGCCGCCGTGGATCGCGATGTTGCGGTTGTTCGCGGCGAGGCCTCCGACCTGCTGGAGGATGTTGTCCGGGTGCTCGCGCCGGTACTCCCAGATGAGGTCACCGGACACCGCGTCGATGGCCTGGATGACGTCGATGGGGTTCGGCATGTACAGCACGCCGTCGTAGGCGAGCGGCGTCCCCTGCTGGCGTCCCTCGCTCAGGCCGCGGGACCAGACCATCCGCAGCTTGCCGACGTTCTCGGGGGTGACCTGGTCGAGCGGGCTGTAGCCCCAGCCGTCGAGCGTCCGGCGCCACATCAGCCAGTCGTCGTCGCTCGGGTTCTGGAGCATGGCGTCCGTGACCGGGACGATGTCACCGCGTTCGGGCTCGGGCGCCGATTGTGCGTCGGCGAGCGGGACGTCAGAAACGAACGTCAGAAGGGCGGCGACAAGCGCCGCCCGCGGCAGGAGATCGCGTTGAAGCATGGTCGGCGCCGGATGTTAGCGCCTCCAGGTCCTTCCCGGCCCCTGGGGTCAGCGCGACGAGGAGAGCCGGACGTTCAGTTCCTCTTCGCCGTCGCCCCGGACGACGCTCACGGTGACCACGTCTCCGACGCGGTAGCTCTCGAGAATCGTGTGGACATCGTTGATCGAGGCGACGGATCGACCCTCGATGGAGGTGATCAGATCGCCGAGGATGATGCCGCCGCGGGTTCGCCGGCTTGCCCGGATTCCAGCCTTGTCAGCGCCGGAGCCGGGCACCACGCTGGTGATCAGCGCTCCCCGGATGCCGCGGGAACGTAGCAGGGAGTCGTTCAGTTCGACGCCGATCAGCGGCCGCTCGACCGCGCCGTGGGCGATGAGTTCCGGGACGACCCAGTTCACGGTATCGACGGGAATGGCGAATCCGATACCTGCCCAGGCGCCGGCAGCCGACGGAACGATCTGTGTGTTCACGCCGATCAGCCGTCCGCTGGAGTCCAGCAGTGGCCCACCTGAGTTTCCGGGATTGATCGCCGCGTCGGTCTGGATCGCACCGCGGATCAGGCCGCGTTGGGTGAGCGAGGGCACCTCGCGGTCGAGAGCGCTGATCACGCCCGTCGTCAACGTGTGGTCGAGTCCGAACGGGTTGCCGATCGCGAGGACGGATTGGCCCACCTCGAGATCACGTGAGGTGCCGACCGCTATCGGCTGTAGTTTCTCCGCCGGGGCATCGATCTTGAGCACGGCGAGATCGACGTGGGGGTCGCCGCCCACCAGTTCGGCCGGCCAGGTGCTCTGATCGTCCAGAGTCACGACGGCATCGTGGCCCCCGACCAGGACGTGGAGATTCGTCACGACGTGACCCTGCTCATCCCAGATGAAGCCGGTGCCGCTGCCTTCCGGAACGCGGTCGATCCGGCGAGAGAAGAGGTTGCGGCGGTTCGTCACCGTCGTGATGTTGACGACGGACGGCGACGCCCGCCGGAACAGTTCGACAGTTGAGCGTTCTTCGGGCAGGAGCCCGGCGCTCGGCGATGGCGGCCTGGGCTCCGCGCGGCTGTCCGCCTGGAGCACGCTTCCCTGCCAGCGGGAAGCCAACAGGAAGGCGAGCCCGGCGAGGACGATCAGGCCCGCCGCGGTGGCGATCCGCGGCCGTTCGGTCGGGCCGCGTGAGGCTGAGTAGGGCATGGGTTGAAACTAACAGGCCACGGGCGGTGGTTTGTTCCGGCGTACACTCGTCGCATGATCCTCACAGAGAAGAAGGTGTCCAAAGCGAAGTTCGAGGACGGCACGGGCTGGCAGCTCAAGCCCGAAGGCGCTTGCAAGGGGTCGGCCTGCATACCGCTCTTCGACCGGACCGTGGCGTCGTCGAGCCAGGTGGACGCGGTTGCCGTTGCCGAGGCCATCGGTCTCCCGGTCGTTCACGCGGAGGAGCACGGCGTATGGGCCGTGGGCCCGGAGTCGATCGGCTCCCGAGCCCTGGTGTCGGCCGAAGACGCCGACTTCGAGCTCCCCGATCTCGATGGAACGCCGTTTCGATTGTCCAGTCTGCGCGGGCAGCAGGTCGTCGTCTACGCCTGGGCGCCCTACTGAGGGTGCTCGGCCCACCTGCCCGGGTGGCAGGCGTTGCGCGAGGAGCTCCATCCGCAGGGGTTCGAACTGGTCACGGTCGGTCTCGACACGTTGGGGGCCGAAGGCTGCCGCCCCTTCATCGAGGCCGCCAAGCCGAAGCATCCTTCGCTGGTCGACCGGCACCACCTGCTGGCCCGGCTCTTCGGCGTGGTCAACATCCCCAGTTCGGTGTGGATCGACGAAGCGGGCACGATCGTCCGGCCGGCGGAGGCGGCGCCGGCGCCGCCGGAGGACGGCGCCCCCAGTCTCAGGTCTCTGTCGGCGGTTCCCGGTCGTTTCGGGGAGATGCTGGCGGAAGCAGCGAAGATCCCGGCCGACACCGACGCCTACCACCGGGCGCTGCGCGATTGGGTGGAGAACGGTGCGGCGAGTCGATTCGCGCTCTCGCCGGAAGACGTCGTCGAACGATCGCGCCCGCGCGATGCGGATGTGTCCCTTGGACACGCCCACTTCGAACTCGCCTCGCATCTGGAACTCGAGGGTCACCACGGTGCGGCGGTCCGCCACTTTCGGGAGGCCCACCGCCTGGTCCCCGACAGTTGGAGCTTCCGCCGCCAGGCCTGGTCGCTGGAGGGTGGCGCTGAGGGTCCATTCGCGCGCTTCTGGCAGGGCCCGAGCGAAGAGGACCCCGAGGCATGGCCCTACGAAGGGGATTGGCTCAGCGATATCCGCGCGGAGGGCCCGGAGAACTACGCCGAGCGCTTCGAACCCTGACTGGGTGCGCCGGCCTTCCGGCCGGCATCCGCCCGCAGGGCGGAGTCCGTTCGTCTTGAGGCGGCGCTACCATCCGCCACCGTGATGCAAGTCGAGGTGGACCCTGAACTCACGGCGGCCCTGGAGAAACGCCGTCGGCAGTGGCGCGAGATCAACGGGACCGCCCGCCTGTGGGCCCGCGACGGCTCGCTCTGGACCGATTCGGGCGAGGAGGAGTGGCTCGGCTGGTTGGATGTCGAACGCCTGCACCGTCTGACGCTCGTCGACGCCGACGGTAAGCGCGTCGATACGGAAGCCGCGAAGCTCGTCGAGCACGTCGTCGGACCGCCGTTCGACCGCTGCCTGCTGCTCGGTATGGGCGGCTCGGCACTCGGCGCCGACCTGTTGTGGCGGGCGCTGCCGCGGCAGGTCGACGCGGAGTTCCGCGTCCTCGACACGACGGACCCTCGCGAGCTCTCCCGCGCGCTTGCCGGCGTCGATCCGTCGGCGCTGCGGGTCATCGCGGCGTCCAAGTCGGGCGGCACGCTCGAGACGAAGCTGGCGTTCGAACTGCTGCTGGACCAATTGGGCGATGCGGCTTCGGTCTCCGCGCTCGCGATCACCGATCCCGGCTCGGCTCTGGAACGGCGTGCGCGGGCCGCCGGAGCGGCGGTCGTCTTCGGCCACCCGGACATCGGTGGCAGGTTCTCCGTCCTCTCCGCGTTCGGCCTGGTTCCGGCCGCGGTCGCCGGGATCGATGTCGAACCGCTGCTTGCGGGCGCGCGGCGAATGGCAGCCGCGTGCCGCCTGCCAGACGATCGTGACGAGACGAACCCCGGCGTCGAACTGGGCCTGCTGCTCGCCGCGGCGCACGACTGCGGCCGCGACAAGCTCTACCTCCATGCGCCTGATGGCTGCGCGGAGATGGTCGCCTGGGTAGAGCAACTGATCGCCGAGTCGCTCGGCAAGGGCGACGTGCTGCTGCTGCCCGTCGCGGCGGCGGGCCTGGCCGTTGAGCCGGCGCCAGACCGGCTCGACATCGTGTTGGGCAGTGGCGCGAGTACCGGTGTACCCGCGGGCGCGCCGCAGACGCGCATCGAGGCGGACCTCCCAGGCGACCTCGGCGGCGAGTTCTTCCGCTGGCAGTGCGCCACGGCGGTGGCCGGCGCACTGCTGGGCGTCAACCCGTTCGACCAGCCGGACGTAGAGTCGTCCAAGGTCGTCACTCGGCGTTACGTCGAGCGGATGAAGGTCGGCGATGCTGGAACGCCCGTCGGCGTGGTCCGGCTGAGTGAGGTGAGCGACCTCGGGCTGGCCCAGCTCCTGGGCACCCATCTGGCGACGTTTCCAGACCGCGGCTACGCCGTCGTCTCGGCCTACCTGAACCGCAGCAGCCGCAACCGCGAGCTACTCGACGCGCTGCGCCGGGGCGTTGCCAGGCGCACCGGCGGCGCGTCCGTGCTCGGTTTCGGGCCAAGTTTCCTCCACTCGACCGGCCAAGCCCACAAGGGCGGCCCCAATCGCGGTCTGTTCCTGCAGATCACCGCCGATCCGCCGGCCGCCGACGTTTCGATACCGGGCGAGGGCCTGACCTTCGGCCAGGTCCAGCTCGCCCAGGCCTGGGGCGACTACCAAGTGCTGGTCGAACGGGACCGCCGGGTGCTGGCCGTCCATATCGACGGCGCTGTCGAAGCGGGCCTGCGCCGCTTGATCGAGGCTCTCGGCTAGCGGTGGCCGCGTGGCCGGTCAGCCGGCTTGCCCATCAACTCGTCGAGCCCGACGTTGAACTCGGCCACGATGCGGATCAGGACGTCCAGGCTGACGCGGAGTTCGTCCCGCTCGATCCGCGACAGGTCGGACGCCGGAATCCCGACGCGCTCGGCCAGCGCCGGCTGCGTCAGCTTGTTCTTCCGGCGCAGGCGCCGGATTCGGTGGCCCATGAGCTGGACCTGCTGGACTGTGGCTTCCTGATTCATCGCCGGCACCATCCGAGAGTTCGAGAATTGTAACGGTGCGGCTGTTCCCCGTTGGGATCAGGTCAGATCGACGTCCTGAGATTCTCGTTGGCGGCGATCTGCGCGCCGCGTGCCTTGTAGCGCTCTCGACGTTCCTTGCTGAAGCTGTCGACCTCGTCCTTCGGCACGCCGTAGGCGACTCCGCGATCCACGCCCGGGCGGGCGCGAACGCGCTCCAGCCAGTCCACCACCGTCGGTTGGGTCGTGATGTCGACCTTGGCCCACTTGTACGCCCGGATCCAGGGGAACACGGAGATGTCGGCGACCGTGAAGTCGTCCCCGCAGATGTAGGGGTGCTTCTCGAACCTGCGGCTGAGAATGGCAACGAGCCGAAGCGACTCCCTGCCGAATCGTTCGAGTGGATGCGCCTTCTCTTCATCGGGCACGTTGATGTAGCGGGTGTAGCTCAGCTTGTTGCCGAATGCCGGTCCCAGATTGGCGGCCTGCCAGTAGAGCCAGGGAAGCACGTCCCAGCGTCGCTCGTCCGTCGGGTAGAGCGGGGTCGGGTACTTCTCCCCGAGGTACTGCAGGATCGCGCAACTCTCCATGACGGCGCGACCGTCGTCCACCAGGGCTGGCATCTTCTGATTCGGATTGATGGCGGTGAACTCGGGCGTGAACTGGTCGCCGGCCGAGAGATCGACCATGTGGATGCGTGTCTCGGGCAGTTCGACCCCGGCCTCCCGCAACTCCTCGAGCATGATCGAGATCTTCCACCCGTTGGGCGTCGCGCTGAAGTAGACGTCAAGAGCCACTTGCCGGCACCTCCGGGAGATCGGCCAGGACGGCGTCGATGCCGTTGGCTCTCAGGCCCTGCTTCATGGCCGAGAACGTGTTGGCGTCGTACTCGGCCAGTTGCGCCGCCCGCTCGAGGGCGACGTCGCGCAGCTCGTCGGCCGCGGCGACCTCGTCCACGAAGCCTGCATCCCGCGCGCCCTCGGGGTCGTACATCTTCGCGGTAAGCGCGGCCTGCGTCAGAGCGCGCTTGGAGAGCCGCTCCCTGGCCAGCAGCCAGGCGAACGGCGGCAGCGTCCTGCCGATCGCGACCTCGTTCAGACCGAACCGGAACTCACCGCCCGCGGCCAGGCGATGATCGCCGGTGAGCACACAGAGCGCGCCGAGCGCGATGGCGTGTCCGGTGGCGGCGACCACCAGTGGCTGCGGCCATCCGTACAGGCGCATCATCAGACGCGCTCCGGCGAGACCCATGGCGCGAGCCTCCGCCGGGCCACCGTCGCGAAACACGTTGAGATCGAACCCGCCCGAGAACACGCCGGGCCGGCCGGTCAGGACGACGGCTTTGGCGTCGTCCGCGGCACGATCGAGCATGGCGTTGACGGCAGCGATCATGGGCGGTCCGAAGACGTTGGCCTTGCCGTCGTTCATCGTGACCAGAGCCACGTCGCCGACCTGCTCGTAGGTGGTTCGTTCAGTCATGAATCAGCTCCTTTGACGCTGCGTTCAGTTTGTCACCTTGATATCGCGGATCTTCTTGAGGGGGACCGCGGTGATCCTCTCCGTCAGCGGGTACTCCAGGTCGCCCGGGTAGATCACCCACAGGTGCTGGAGACCGAGGTCCCTGCTGACCGAGTGCATGGACTTGGTCGTCCTCGGGGCGTCCGCGCACTTGAACTCGAAACCCCAACGCCTGCCGCCGCGGAGCAGCATGAGGTCGAGTTCCGCGCCCCGATGGGTGCCCCAGAAGTACGCCTGGCGGGCGCCGAATGCAATCAGGGTCTGTTCCAGGGCGAAGCCCTCCCAACTCGGGCCATAGGCCGGATGGCGGACGAGATCGTCGATCGACTCCAGCCCCAGCAGATGGTGGAGGATGCCTGAGTCGCGCAGGTAGACCTTTGGCGCCTTGACGACGCGCTTGCCGACGTTCTCGAACCACGGCTGCAGCACCCGGAGCATGAACGTTCCCGCGAGCAGGTCGCGGTAGCGGTTCACCGCGTTGACGCTGACCCCCATCGAGCGGCTGAGCGCCGACGCGTTCCAGGTCTGTGAGTGGACGTGCGCCAGCATGGTCCAGAAGCGACCGAGCGCCTCCGGCGACACCCTCGACCCGAGTCCCGGAACGTCCCGCTCCAGGAACGTGCGCGTGAACGACTCCATCCACAGCGTGCACCCGGCATCCGACTCCGCGAGGTACGCGAGTGGAAAGCCGCCGCGGGTCCAGAGCCGGTCCTGGTTCTCGACCCCGACCTCGTCGAGAGAGAAGCCGCTCACGTCGATGAACGAGATCCGTCCGGCCAGAGTCTCGGAGACGCCCCGGATCAGGTCCCAGGAGGCGCTTCCCAGGAGCAGGAAGACCGCCTTGCGGTCGGGGTCGTCGCAGATGGGTCGGAGGATCTCGAACAGCTCGGGTACGCGCTGTACCTCGTCGATCACGACCAGGCCCTCGCCGCCTCGAAGCAGCCGCTCCGGAGTCGTATGGAACGCCTCACGCACCGCTGGCACCTCCAGGTCGTAGACCGTGGAAGGCCCTTCCCACGCCGCCACGATCTGCTGGGCGAGCGTCGTCTTTCCCACCTGCCGGGCCCCCAGAAGAGCGGTGACCGGCGACTGGGAGAGTCTCCAGAGCGTGGCGTTGAGCAGCCGTTGTCTCGTCGTAGATTGTCGCATATTCACCCTCAAAGGTGAGATTTCCGACAATAAGCTGGATTGGCGAGCTTGTCCAGCCCAGCAGGCAAAGCGGGGCGCCTTGGCTTGGCCCCCTGGCGCACCGTGACTCCCCGGTCAGGTGCGCTCAAGGACCTTCTCGATGATCTCTCTGGCGGCTCGTCGTGACTCGGTCGATTCGGCGATGGCTCGGAACACGCTCCGGTATGTGGCCACATCTTCCGGCTTGACGTTCTTCAGCCGTGGGCGCCCACGCCTAGCTTGGAAGCGTGTGAGCTTGCTCTCGACGGTCTCCAGCCGGGCAAGTAGATCCGGGTCCCAGTCTTCTGTTGAACAGAGTGCGGCGCGGACCCGGGCCAGTCGGTCCAGGTCCTGCTCGATCAAGTGCCGGGCTGCTTCGGCTGTCACGTAGCCGGACCGTGCCAGCGCATACGCCTCTTCGGAATCCGCAATCGCCTCAGCGAACCTACGCTCGCGCGTTCTGGTCGCCGACGTAGTTCTGCAGCGTTCCGCGAGCCGGCGAAAGATGGCTCCCAGGTGGTTCTCCAGATTCCTGAGGTGCGGACCGGGTTCAAAGTAGTCCCTCCGGCCATTGGGGAGGATTCTGGGGTCCAGGATGTGGACCTCCCCGACGGTCCATCGATTCAGGCGGTCCTCTTTGAAGAGATGGTCGAAGACACGTTCGCCGCCGACCTGGATGTTCCCGCAACGCGCTCTGATTCCCCTGATACCGGAGCCCTTAGGGATTGCTCCCAGGTAGGACGTGTGGGCAATCCACCCGGCCGCTGCTCGCTCAGAGCTGTCGATTCTGGGCAGGTCGAAAGTCTCGACAGCCTTGAAAGTGTCGGTTCGGCCGCCCGCGAACTCGACTCCCCCGGCGTGGAGTCGGCTGACAGTGCCCTCGCCGTCGACCGAAACTTCCATTGCATACAACACATCGCCAAGGTGCTCTTCCACTTGCTCACGGAAGGGGAAGTCGGTTGAGAGGGGCACTGGGCAACTCTCTGCGATGTAGTCGTGTACCCTCCGCCGGTTCAGGACTGAGCCGGCAGCGTAGCGGGCGACGCCGCGGACCTCTACCTCGAAGTACTGGCCAGGGACGTCGTCGGCTTGCAGTCGCTCGACGGTGACGCAGTCACTCACTCGTAGTTCCTTGCCGCTCCGTTCGTCACTCCGGAGTCGCAGCGCGTCCCAGGTCACTCGGACCGGAGGTTCGTCGTTGTCGGCCCTCGTCGTGAAGGCGACAGCCTCAGCGAAAGGCAGGCCAGCGAGGCGGCCTATACCGCGGAACCCGCGATGACTGGCCGCGTTCTTCGTGCTCTGGCCGACCGGAATCAGCGAGTCGATGGCCTCCTTAGAGGTCAGGCCGGGGCCGTAGTCCCGAATGCGGATGTGTGCCAGCTGAGGGTCGAGGTGAATCTCGACCCGGCCTGGCTTCTGAGTTTCGGCTGCGGAGTCCGCCGCGTTCTGGAGGTACTCGCGATACAGCGCCAGCGGGTCGTCGTACATCCCGGACGTGACCAGCCGAAGAAGGCTGGGACCGAGCGCTTGTTCGCTGGGCCTATGCATGCTCCCCTCCACCCAGAAGCGCGGCCGGTCTGGCAAAGACCGGGCCGGCGTTGAAGGCTAGCCCTTGTACCACAGGACCACCTGCCTGTGGCCGCTCGCGAACTAGCTCGCCGCTTCGGCTGTCTTCGCTCGTGAGCGTGTCGCGGCCAGCGCCTCCTCGTGGCTGAACAGGCCGGCGTCCTCCACGAACTCATCCTCGCTCGGCATGACGGGGTCGGGGTTGACGGATGGAAAGAGCGGCAGCACGCGGTCGCGGCCCGTGTCGGGCGCGTCTTTCGTATCGAGCGCGTGAAAGTGCAGAAGCTGAAGGGCCTTGGCCCCGAAGCTCCGTTCGTTGATGGCACGCCGACAGCGGGCCCGTTGCTCGCCGTCTCCTCTGGCCTCGGCGAGGAACGAGAAGAGCTCGGTCCTCTCCGCCTCGGGCAGTTTGGCTCGCAGCGATTCGTACTCTTCCCGTGCTCCGGACTGCTCGTACCCCTCCCGGTGGAAGATGAAGGCGTGGGGCAGTTCCAAGAGCTCCAGGAACTCCGCTTGGTCCCGCCCGTAGGCACGCTCGAAGAAGCTCGGGTTGCCACTGACTACGCCGCGCGTCGCCTGCAGCATGATCTGGAAGGACCGCAGGTAGTACCGATTCCACCGTTTACCCACATGCGAACGGTCCTTCAGGGTCACCGGCTGGTAGCGCATAGGGAACGACCAGATGCGGACGCCAAGTTCATGGTTCAGCTCGATGTTCAGCCGCATCCGCTGGTACAAGTCCTCGGGCGAGTCCATGAAGTTGTAGAGCATGTAGTTCGACAGTGACGTGATGCCGTTGTCTGCGGCCATCGTCACAGCCGTGGTGTAAACGCGACGAAGTCCGATGTGGTCGAACGCGATCCGGAGGGGACTGATGCAGATGGTAGCCATCTCGCGCAGGTACATCGGCGACTTGGCCAGGATTCTGGCATCCACACCCTGGTTGAAGTCGACCCGGCGCTGGACCGGCCGCTTGCCTTCCCGCCGGAGCTTGGCGCCCCGCTCAAACCCGAGGTCACGGATCTCCGCAATAACCTCCTTGTATCGGGCCGACGCAGTGATGTTGTTGTCCATGAGGACAAGGTCCTTCTTGGGCCCGTCTTGGTCATCTACACCCCTGATCAAGGTGGCGAGAGGAGGCATCTCGCGTTGAGCGCCCTCGAGCTTTGGGACGCCACAGAAAGAACACTTCCGAACACAGCCCCTCGAGGCATAGCCGAAGTAGGCGTCTCGCACTGGGTATTCGTAGTCGATCTGCTCCAGAATCGAGTAATCGGGCACCATCTCCTCGATCGGTTCGTCTTCCAGGTCCTCTGCGCCGAACTCAAACTCCTCGGCGCGAAGCTGAAGTGCCTTTGCAGGCGGACCGTCCAAGAGTCCCCTGATGAATCGCACACCGGCCCAACGCGGCTCCGCGATGAACTCCTCATGCATGAGTGAGGCAGCGATTCCGCCGACGAACACACGCTCCGGCTGGTTTCCTGCCGCCTGAATGGCGAAGTCGATCGTCTCGGCGGTTCGCTTCCACTCAAAGCTAAACAGAGTTGTGACATAGACGCGATCCCACGGCTCCGAGAAGAGGCCCCGTCCTGAGGTGCCCTTCGCGAAGACCACGTCGTCGCCTCGCCGGTGATGGTAGGCGGCCAGCTTCATGAGGCCGAGCGGCGGGTACTTGTTGCGGTACCCTGGCTCTAGGAGAAGAACTCGTTTTCGTGTCGTCAACGCGTCCTCGCGCCAGGTCGCAGTTCCCTGTAGATCTTCTGCTGAAGTTCCTTGAACTTCTTCTCAGGAAGCTCGGAGCCAAGTACTCGGAACGCCACACGAAGAGCGCGCCGTGCTTGCTTGTTCAAGTGCGCCAGTGCCTGCTCTGTCCCGGTCTTCTTGACGGCGCGGACATCGTTGAGAGTATCTTCAACGGCTTGTCGTTGCCTACGCAGGACAGCCTTCTCGCCCTCATCCCTGCTCCTGCGGTTTTGCTCCGTCTGTAGCTTCTTGGAAGCACGTTCTAGCTTCTGAACAGTGTTCTGCTTCTCCTCTTGGGAGAGAAAGCCGACGTCTACCGCCCTCTTCGCTGCCGCGACCTCCTTTTCCGCCTTCTTCGCAATCGTGGCCACCGACCTGCTCCGCGCGGTCGACTCCCGTCTAATGTCTCTCTCGAGCCGCCGCGCTGCCTCGCGTAGACGCTCCCTCAAGCGGTTCCACTCCGGCGATGGCTCGAAATTGTCGCGCTGAGAGTTCGGCACGAGCTTCAGGTTGGTGATGTGAATCTCACCAAAGCACCATCGAGCCAAGAACCGGGTAGGGAAGAGCTGGCCAACGATTGTGTCGTCACCGACGGCGATGTTGTGCATGCGAATGCGAAGACCGGCGAAGGGCACATCGGCTAGCGCCCCCCGCCTGTCGTGAACCGCCAACCACCCCCACCAGCCTCCGTCCTCGGTGGGTCTTGATGGAAGCCGCTCAACGTCGGTCACGTTAACTGTGCGCCGATTCCTCTTCGTCCCATCCTTCGTACGGAAAGCGTCCCTGAATGGCCGCCGTACGTCGACACGAGTGTGTCCCTCAGCGTCGCAGATGAGAAGCTTGACCTCCTCGAGCGAGGACCCGGCGCCGACGTCTTCTGCGAACCCCCCAAGCTTTTCCCGAAACGACCAAGCTAAGGGGTCGAACGGCACCGGTGCCACCTGGGACAGGTAGCTCTGGAGCTGCTTCTCCTTCAAGAAAGGACTGTCCGGGGCGAGACCCTCCAAAGTGACCTTGAGGAAAGCCTCGTCGTCCTCAGCGGGTTCCTCCCAGATCTGAGCGTTGTCAGTGACTGCATCAACGAGCCCTGCTGGTTCTTGGCCGCGCGCCGTCAACCGATTGATGCCATCTGCGTTGAACTCGACTACACAACAGTTCCCGTCACCGATTGACGTCTCGAAGCGGAGCTTCTTGCAGTAACTTACGCCAGCCAAGCGCCCGATGCCCCTGAAGCCAGCGTTCTGGTCTGAGCCCAAGTGCGACTGCGCTTTGCTCGACTTTCCTATGTCGAGTAGATGAACGGCTGCCGCCTCGGGGGAGAGTCCCGTGCCGTTGTCGTGTACCGCTACACTTCGGGCATCTTCGTCGATCAGAACGCGGATTTCTCCGTTGCTTCGACTGACTGATCCGTTGCGCCGCGCTTCGCGTATACTGTCGTAGGAGTTCTGAATGTACTCACGAATACAGTGAAACGGTTGGCTATACATCCCTCGCGTTATCGTCTCGAGAAGATGTACACCGAGATCAGGTTGTCGTCTGTTCGGCATGGTCGTCCAGTTCGTGAGGTAGTCCTAGGCGCGAAGCGTTAGATTGCAGTGAAGGTCAGTGTCTGGTTTGCTCCTGCGGCTCGGGGCGACGGGCGGCGGTTAGTTCTGACGATAGGCGTTACGGGGGAATCGGAGCTTGAGCGTACCGGAGCTAAACCGTGTATGACTGACGAGAAGTTCCCCCTTGCGCAAGAAGGGGACACGTTTCGTTTGGCCGCCAGGCAGGCCCTTGATCTCTTCGTCACGGGCCGCCTCAACGGCCGTTGTGCGTCCAAACACGTGGGTGCTTGAGTTTCCAGTCACTTGGCGGTCGACACCGGTTCGGAACTGCTCGGCACCGAACAGGATGATCCCCTCCGACCTGCCCCGTTCGCTGATCTCGCGGAGGTGTCTAGTAATTGAACGAGCCTGGCCCTGTCGTGGCGCGAACTTGTTGAGTTCATCGGCAAAGAGGACGACCGTACCCAGGCTGGGACGGTCAATGCGGTCGGCGTCGTCGTCTAGGTCGTCGCCGAGCTTGGCGCGGCGTATGAGATCGATGACATCGCCAACGACAAAGCTCTGAAGGTAGTCGGGGAGCTGGGCGATGTCGACCACCACCGCTGCTCCAGGTTCAAGGTGGTCGAGCATTCGCCGAAGCGGAGCTTGGCGGCGCTGCGTGGCACGTACAGACTCTTCGGTGAAGAAGGAGTTCCTTGTTCGTTGCCCGAAGAGGCGCGAAAAGCGTCGCCAGGAGACGACCGGTATCTTCTTGTCGGGTGTCGTGTCAGCCCATTCCCGAATCTGCTCTCGGAAGCGGGCCCAAGAACTGTCCTTGTTTGTACGTTCGGCACAGTAGTCGGCACAACTCACGAGGGTCTGATTCGGGTCGTCGATGTCCTCCACGAGAAGCCTGACGCGATCCACAACTTCTTCGACGCTGTAGTAGTAGGAGAACGCACGGTCCGAGGCGAAGTTGGCTGCCACAAGGTCGCTGTCAAGTTTGGTCTGAGCATAGGGCGGCGTGTCAGCGTAAGGATAGAAGTACGTCACCTTCTTGAGTGGTTCCGCCGCGAGTCCGCACTTCTGCCAGTCGGCACGCACTGCATCCGTCAGATCAGGGCTTTCCTCGTGAAGGCGCAACAGGTCGGAGCCTTTCACGTTCAGGATCACGAACGAAGCTCTCTCTTCGCTAGCCTGCTGCTTCTGCTGAAGCGCCGTGACGAGGAACATGGCATAGGAGGTCTTGGTCGCCAGGCCAGAAACTCCGGATATGTTCAGGTGTGCGCCCTCAGGGCCGACAAGATAGTCAGCATCAAGGTCGACAGGGATCGTAATCCCGCCGTCCTGGGGCCCTGACATCGTGATGTAACCGGCGGGGGTCGACCGGTTGTAGTCGGTCATGTTCAGGGCTTGTCGTACACCGTCTGCGGTGGGCCAATGGACTTGCGCTCCGTGAGGAACTGGCATCTCGATGTCGAGCGTGTTGAAGAGTACGGCTGCGTCCGCGTAGGTGGCGACAACTCGGGCTAGCCTCGGTTCGATGCGGGAGTCGCCGAAGTCCGCCGAAACGAAGCCGCTGAGCGGGCTCGGCTCGTCCGAAACCTGCTGGATTTCGTGGATGATTGCGTAGAACTCGCCGATGTCCTCATGCTTGTCCTGCGGCGCGAGGGTGAGGCGAACAAAGTCGAAGGGCTTGAGCCGAACGTCAGGGCTCAACCAGAACCGCACCGCCCCGGTGGTCGTGGGGTGCCTTTCAGTGGCGATGACCCGGCCTATTGGGGTGTCATCGGTCATGAGGAACGTGCTCGGCTCATTTTGGCTCGCTTAGAGATAGGCTTGAATTGTCCGGTCGGTGCGGAAGCGGGTCTTAATGTACCGCTCGGTAAGGTGAATAGGATAGAGATGGCTAGCCCAACGGCCATCGGTCCAAGGCGTAGTTGGGTGCCGAAATGCAAGAACGTCTGACGAGATTCGGTTGCAGCGGTTCGCGTCAAGGATCGGTTTTGAGCCGGTCGGATCGTCAGGGAAGATCTCGAGTTTGACAACGCCGTCCGTGCTGGTCAGCCCGGCGTGGGAACGAGCTGAGTGCAGCCGAAGGTACCAGGCTCCAATGGTGAGGTTTCGATGGGGTACCTGGCGGGCTGGTGTTCTGTGCTTAGGTCGTAGCTCGGCTACAACGGCTCCCACCATCGTTCTAGAGCGACCTTTCCTGCCGAGAACCTGGTGTAGGTCGAATGATTTCGCGACGCCGACGACGTTCCGGAAGGCTTCCTTGTGAGCCCAGAGATCTTCGTAGAATTGAAGAGAGCCATCGATCATCAAGAGTGCGTCTCGGGTAACTCTCCCTGACTTGGCAAGATCGGCAATGCACGCGATTTCCATCTCGTGCATGACTCTGAGAACGTGTTGGCGGGCACCTTCGATCGGGGGCACCTCTTCATCTACGTCGTAGCACTCGAGATCTAGATCGAGAGGTCGGCGATGGTCTTTGGCCGCTTGTTGTATGGCCGGCCGCGACTCGCGAATGTCGCCGGGAGCGAACGTGTTTGGGAGGAAGAGCACGTTTCTGGCGCGATGCTGCTCAAGGCATATACCGCCGGCTTCGACCTTGGTGGCGGCGACGCCGATCTGGGAGATGAAGATAGGAAGGAAGCGACCGCTCGTA
This sequence comes from Acidobacteriota bacterium, assembly GCA_026708285.1. Lineage (GTDB taxonomy): Bacteria > Acidobacteriota > Thermoanaerobaculia > Multivoradales > Multivoraceae > Multivorans. Next base: position 5,465 of record JAPOVF010000074.1, on the reverse strand, counting down.
TCGACGACATGGCCGGCGTTCGTGGTTCGCATCGAACCATCGAGGAAGTAGCGGAAGAGCGGTTTCGTGCTTGAGGATCGCGGCGAGACTTGGATTTAGTCCACTCTCGAGGGAGGCGTCTCGAATGGGCTGTAGACGGGCCGACGGTCTTCGTAGTGGGGGCGGATCGGATCGTCCGTTGTGCTGGGGTCGTAGCAGGTGAAACCCTGCTGCCGGAGGGCATGGAGTACACCGGGCACGGTGGGGTCAATCGACGGGGCGGACGTACTCGGCTTGTTCGGCGTTCCGTTCAAGCGTGAAGGGAGGTGGCGTAGGTGGTCAGCGCTGCGGAGTGTAGATGCCTTGTGAGTAGGGGTCAAACGAACTTGACGCAGTGCGGCGGCGCGGGTTGGCAGAGGTCGCTCGGACCGGCAGCGTGGTGTGCCTCTTGCCCGGCCGGTGCGTCGGCGTCGGTCCAGCCGCCTTTACGGTCCGAGTTCGATCACCAGTTCATTCATCGCTCGCCGGTGCCAGGCTTCGGTGTAAGCCTCACGAAGTATGTTGCGAACTCTGTGACCGATGTCTCCCAGAAGGCGTTCCAGCGACACGAGGCGGTCGCGATACCCCAGAAGGACCCCGCAGCGGAGGCTCGCCTTGTCGGGCCCGGCGAGTAGCCAGGTGTCGTCCTCGCGGCCCATCGCGTGGGCCCAGAGAGACTCCTCGCCACGATCCAGGGTGGGTCCCTGGCGGAGGAGCAACTGGGCTAATTGTCGGTCGCTGACGCTGTGGACGGCGCTCAGCGCGTGGCGCAGTCGGGTTTCGTCTACTTCCGTGCGCCGTTCACGGTTCTGCTTCCCGCCTTGGGTCTCGACCACGCAGTCTTCCGTCGTCTCCAGGCGGTAGCCGCCGGTCAACGCGCGCCACGTATCCGTGCGGTGGCACTCGAAGATGACGTTCGTGTCCACCAGAACGGGACCGGAGTGAGGAGGCATCGCGAATCACAGTTCGACGGGGCGGTTGAGACCATGTTCGGCGAACAGGTCGCCGACACCTTCGACTGGGCATTCGAGCAAAGAGGCGGTGCGGCGAAGCGAGACGAGGCCCCTGTCGACGGCGCGGGCCATGACTTCTGCGAAGCGCCTTGAGAATCTGGGCGGCGGCTTCTCCGCCTGAATCGCTCCGTCCCTCATCTCGACGATCGGGCGGCCGTTGTTCCTGAGCGCGGTCTCGGGTAGCGACTCGCCGGCACTCTTGCTGAGTTCCTTGAGCGCGACCAGACGCCAACGAAGGGCGGACGAGGTGACCAGTAGTTCATCCGCTACGCGGTTCAGCCTCACGACGAGGGCCGACTCATCGAGTCCGGACCAGGGACCATGTCGTCTGATGACGTCCGCGGGCATCAGCAGGGCGCCGGCGAAGTTGTTCGCCAAGTGTTCTGCCCGACTACCTCCGGTGGTTGTCGCTCGCTCCGAATGGGCTGGCGGCATGGCCCGCCAGGTGAGGAGATGGAACACCTCGTGTGCGAGGTCGAAGTGGCGGCGGCCGGCGACTTCTCCGCGAGCGATGAGCGCGACATCGAGTTCCGGGAGACGGCAGGCTGCGCCAGAGATTCCCGGTTCGGCATCCACCATCAGGACCAGGATGCCGAGTTCCTCTTCCATGACCCGAGCGAGCCCCTCCGCGGGCGTTGGACCTATCTCGAACTCGGCCGCGAAGCGCTCTCCTGCCTCCATGGCGGCTTCGTAGCTTGAACTGAGTCGTAGCGGCAGCGAGCGGCGCAGGAGCGGAGAGGCCACGCCAACTTGCGGCGCCAGGTGGCGATAGGCGGCGATCCAGCGGCCGGCGCGCTGTTCGTACTCGCAGAGTGCCTCCTCGGGAAGTCCGGAGTGGCGCCAGGAGAACTTCCCCTCGCCGACAAGCAGGAAGGGGTCGGTGAAGTAGTCCAGCGAGACGGAGAACGTCCCCATGACCTGAAGCAGCTCGTCAGCCGTCAGGCGTCGCGTGCCGTTCTCGATGGCCGAGACCGTCTGCCGGTCGTTGAAGCCGAAGACACGCGCGAGGTCTTCCTGAGTGAGTTCCTGCTGCTCCCGCAGCGTCTTGATGCGTTTCCCGATCGGTGACGTGGGCATGTTGTCGGCTGGCTCCTGCCGGGTCGGAGGTGGGCCGAGCAAGGATAGATCTTGCGGAGTACAACTTGCAAGAATAAGTTGCTTGTAGCCTTGTCGCGGCGATCGTAGATCGTCGCTTATCCACTTTCAGACGTGAGATTTGCGACAATCTCAGCCGCTCGCATCGTCCTTGGCGGCGCCTTGGGAGCGCCGGCAGAGCTCCGTCGCGGAAGCCCCGAGGGATGCGAGGAATCTCAGATCGTCCTCGCGGTGATCCAGGCGCCGGCGATGAATGTCGCCAGCACGCTGCCCAGGTTGCACAGGACGACGACCAGGAGGATGCGGGTGAGGCGGTTGCTCCAGAAGCCGCCGACCGAACCCAGGCTGTCGGCGAGGTTCTCCATGTCGGCCACCAGGGGCTTGCGGAGCAGCGCCTGGACGAGGCCGGCGACCCAGCCGGCTGCCATCAGCGGGTTCAGGCTGGTCAGTGGTGCGGCGGCGAAGGCCGCGAGGATCGTTACCGGGTGGGCGAGGGCGATGGCGGCGCCGAGGGCGGCCAGACCGCCGTTCAGCCCGATCCAGATGTACACCGATTCGACGGTGCGCTCCCTGTCGCCCCAGACGAGACCGTAGGCGAAGAGAGCGACGATGAGGATCGGCACGAGCCAGGCGACGACGCGGGGCCACACCGGCGGATCGGGCACATGTTCGAGCTCCTCGAGGTCGCAGGTGGAGTCGGCGAGGCCGGTGATGCCGGGCAGGTGTCCGGCCCCGACCACGGCGACCGTGCGCGGACCGGCCGACTGGCGAAGCTTCTCGGCCATGTAGGCGTCGCGTTCGTCGATCAGCGCGCCCTTGACGCTGGGCAGCGCTTCGGCGAGGGCGGACATCAGGTCCGTCAGGTTGGCGCTGTCGCGGAGCTTCTCGATGTCCTCTTCCTTCAGGTCGTCGCCGACGAAGACGCTGCCGGTCAACTGGGTCATCACCTTCATCCGCTGCCAGAACCCGAGCGAAGCCCAGGTCCGCTTCAGCGAAACCTGAATGTCGCGGTCGATCAGCTCCAGCCGGGCGCCCCGGTCCCTCGCCTGGGCGATCGCAGCCCGCATCTCGGCGCCGGGTTCGATGCCGAAGCGCTGCGCGATGCGGCGCTGGAAGGAGTGCATGAGGAAGGAGCTCAGCAGGAGCGCCGCCTTGCCCTCGCGCAGGACCTGGAAGATGTCGAGCTTGCGCCAGGAGTCCTGGTTCTCGAGGTTCTGGTAGCGGGCTTCGCACAGTTCGACGCAGACGGTGTCAGGCTCGATCGCCTCGATCGTCTCGTTCGTGTCCCGTACGCTCTGGGGCGAGACGTGGGCCGTGCCGACCAGGAAGATTTCGCGGTCTTCGAGCTCGAGGCGCTGGACCGAGGCAGGTAGCTCGGCTGCGGTCGGCTTGGCTTCGGCTTCAGAGGTCATGGCAGCGCGGAGCGTAGCCCACGAAACAGGCCCGCGTCCGGTACGCTCTTCGGATCCACAGGGGTTCGAACCAGGAGGAGTCCCATGAAGATGACGACCCGAGGCTCCAGGATCATGGCCTTGGTGGCGGCCGCCGCGCTCGTGTGGGCCTGCGGCGCGCCTGAAGCCGACGCCCCAGCCGCGGACTCGGGCGCCGGTCCGCCGAACATCGTCCTGATCCTCGCCGACGATCTTGGCTACGCCGACATCGGCATCTACGGCAGCGAGATCATCTCCACCCCCCACATCGACGCGCTGGCGGCGAGCGGCGTGCTCTTTACCGACGGCTACGTCAGCCACCCGGTGTGCAGCCCGTCGCGGGCCGGCCTGATCACGGGTCGCTACCAGCAGCGGCACGGCTGGGAGTTCAACCCGGCCGGCCGCGATGTGAACGCCGGCATGAGCCTCGACGAGTCGACCCTCGCCGACCGTCTGAAGGCGCTCGGCTACCGGACCGGCATGGTCGGCAAGTGGCACCTCGGCCACCAGGAGCCCCACCACCCGATGAGCCGCGGCTTCGACGAGTACTTCGGCGTCCTGGAAGGCGGCAGCATCTTCATCGACTCCAGCCTGCCCGGCGTGGAGTACGGCTCGCGTCGCGGCGAAGAGGGGCCGACGGAGCGCCGGAACAAGGTCCTGCGCGGATTCGAGGAGGAGAAGGTCGAGCGTTATCTCACGGACGTCTTCACCGACGAGGCGGTCGAGTTCATCGAGCGCAGTGCGGCCGGGGACGAGCCGTTCTTCCTCTACCTCAGCCACACGACGCCGCACACCCCGCTGCAGGCGACGGCCGAGTACCTCGAGGGGTACCGCCACATCGAGGATCAGCGGACGCGGGTCTACGCGGCGATGGTCGCGTCGCTCGACGAGAGCGTGCGGCGGGTGGTCGAGACGCTGAAGGCTCAGGGCGTGTACGAGAACACGCTGATCGCCTTCGCCAGCGACAACGGCTGCGCCGGCTACATCGGCAACGCCTGCTCGAACGGTCCGCTGTTCGGTTTCAAGCGCTACCACCACGAGGGCGGCGTCCGGATCCCGTTCATCATGAGCTGGCCGGCGGCCGTCGATGGCGGGCAGGAGATCAGTCATCCGGTGATCACGCTCGACTACATGGCGACGTTCACCGCGGCGGCGGGCGAAGAGGCGGAGACCGAAGACAGCGTGAACCTGCTGCCCTACATGACGGGCGAAGCCGACGGCGCGCCCCACGAGTACCTGTACTGGCGGGCCGGCGCGAGCGTCGCGATCCGGGACGCGCAGTACAAGCTGATCAAGCTGAACCGCACGGACTTTCGTCCCGAGAACCTGCGCGGGGACGGCCGCCTGCAGCCGCCGGAGGGCGGCTGGCCGACCGACTCGCCGCACGGCCAGCTCACGCTGCTCTACGACCTCGACGCGGACGTGGGCGAACTGAACAACCTGGCGGCGGAGCAACCGGACGTCGTCGCGCGGCTGGAGGTCGAGCTGGATTCCTGGCGCGGGACGCTGCTCGACGAGCAGATCCTCCCCGGCGTGCGCTCGACGATCACCCAGATCGATGGAGAGTGGGTGCAGTTGGTATTCTGAGCCGCCCCGGACGCGGCGAGCTGATGAGCGGACACCCGAAGAACGCTGAGCGCGGCCTCTGGCCTCCGCGCCGCCGGGTGCTGGCCGCTGTGGTGGCGGCTCTGCTCGTGGCCGGCTACTCGGCCTGGAGAGTGGAGCGGCACGTCGGCCAGGCGCGGCTGGAGTTCCGGCTGGCGGAAGCGGCGACGGCGGGCGAGGAGTTCGCGAGCGTCGCCGAGCAGGCGCCGGAACTTCTCGGTCTCGCCGCCCGGCAGGCTGCCGGCGAGGGCCGCTGGCGTGAGGTGGCGGCGCTGTACGAAGAGCACGCCGAGCATCTGCCGCC
>JAPOVF010000339.1 GCA_026708285.1 Acidobacteriota bacterium | reverse complement strand
CTCGTCGAGCCGGCCCTCCCTCACCCTGACGTCGGCGACGCGGTGCTCGCCGACCGCGGCCAGCACCTCGTTCAGCCGGTTCTCGCCGCCGGCAGGCTCGGCCTCGACCTCGCCGCCGGGCAGGACGTGAGCCGACGCGCACCACTCGGCCTCGGCCAGTTTCGCCGCCACCTCGGCGGCGTCTCCTTGCGTTACCCGGAAACGAACCGCGTTGTGGCCGGGCGCCTGGCTCACGAGGTCCTCCGGCGTCGAGTCGACCAGGATGCGGCCCTCGGAGAGAATGACGGCCCGGTTGCACACGCGCTCCGCCTCATCGAGGATGTGCGTCGACAGCACGATGCAGCGGTCCGACGACAGGCTCGAGATCAGGTCCTGGACCACCGCCTTCTGGTTCGGATCGAGACCGTCCGTCGGCTCGTCGAGGATCAGCACGTCAGGGTCGTGAATCAGCGCCTGGGCCAGGCCGACCCGGCGCTTGTAGCCCTTGGACAGGGTTTCGATCGTCTGCCCCCTCACGCTCCTCAGGTGCGCCGTCTCAAGAACCCTCTCGATCGCCTCTTCCGCGGCCTCAAGCTCCCGTGCCTCGGCGATGAAGTGCAGGAAAGCCTCGACGGTCATCTCGCCGTACGCCGGGGCGTCCTCCGGCAGATATCCGATCCGCCGACTCACCGCCAGGCGATCCGCCCCGACATCGATCCCGGCCACCGTGACGGAACCCCGGTCCGGCTCCAGGAAGCCCGTGATCATCTTCATCGCCGTCGTCTTGCCGGCACCGTTCGGCCCGAGAAAGCCGAGCACGTCGCCTCGGCGCACGTGGAAGCTGATTCCGTCCACGGCTCGGATGGGGCCGTAGTGCTTGGTCAGGTTGGTAACGGAGATCAGGACCTCCCCAGGCATTTCGGCCTCGGACGCTATGGTCTTGGTCTCCGCCGGTACTGCGGGTGGGACGGAGTCGGGGTGGTCGGTTTCGGTCACTCTCGACTTTCTCCGTGGACAGTGGACAGGCTGAATCCAGCTTTCGCCGCGGGATCTCAGCACAACCCCGCCACGAAGCGCAAGATTCCCGGCGATCTGATGCCGCTCCAGCCGCTACCGACTCCCACGCACTCTCAGGACGGCACCGGACCGATCACTTTCGTGGCGGGGCCGTCCTCGTCTCCTTCCACCCACCAGTTCGCCCAAAGCCGATCGTCCCGCTCATCCGGCTCGAGACTGAGGAAGTTGCGTTCGAGGACGAACTTCCTCCGCCTGGCCGGGAAGGCCAGCATGGTCCCGGCAATCCCCCGGTCGATCGGTTCAGGCTCCTCGCTCAGCCGTTCGAGCAGGTAGCCGAGCAACTTCGGCGGTGGTGGATGCACGATGCCCGACGCCGTCAACTGGTTGATCACGCTCGATCGCTGGCCACGGGCACCAGACCGCTCCGATTCGATGGCGCCAAGACAGGCCACGTGAACGTCACCCGACACGATCGTCGCGCGGATCTTCTTGGTTCTCATCAGGTCCAGCAGACGGTGGACGAGGCGCAGACGTTCCGTGCGATGGCCGGGGCTCTGCCAGTGGTCGCGGACATCGTCCTCCAGTGCCTGGTCGCCTGGAAGCCAGCCCATCACCCTCTCCAGCGCCCCGAAGTCTGCATGTAGTACTGGTACACCAACCACCAGGAGCAGGTGCCGGGGACCGCCCTCGCCCGCAACCGGCATGCTCTCGGTCCAAGACCACACTGACTCCCACGTTTCGCGGCTGAGCACGCGCTTCTGGGACCGTTCGGAGCGGGCATCGAGAGCTAGAACCGCGTAATCCCCCAGCTCGAAAGCGAGTGTGAACCCGTTTCCACCCGGCAATCGGCTCGGATGGTCCTCGCCGGCTCTGGGATCGATCTGCTGCTGGAACACCGCGAAGTGCTCCCTGGCGACGTCGAAGATGCCCTGGTACACATCACACGTCTGGATCTCAGGATCGTAGGAGCCCCAACCATCGAAGATATCGTGGTCATCCCACATCATCACGGTCGGCACCGACGACATCATGCTCTCGACTTCCGGTTGCCGCCAACGGTCTCTGTAGAGGTTGAAGTAGAAACGCCTGACCTGTGTGGCCATTTCCCTGGTGAATCCCCTCCGCCTGCGCTTCTCGAGCGACGTTTCGACCCACCTCTTGATCGCGGAACACTCTTCCCATAGCTGATCGGCGTAGACCTGGTCCCCACCCATGATCAAGACGTGGTAAGGGCTCTCGGCATGCAGCGCAGCCAGACGCCTCCAGAGTCGGTTCTTGTCCTCGACCTTCTTGATCTCGCTGGCCGACGAAAACCCGTTGCACGAGACGAACGCCATCTTCGGCTTGCCACCCGCGGCAGGAACGCAAAAGGACCAGGACTTGGCGTCCCCGGGGAATCGGTACTCCACGACGCTCGCCCGTTTCGCGTCCAGGGGCACTGTCAGGTCATAGCGGTAGACGGCTTCGCCACCGTGGACCCAAAGCTCCTTGGCCCGAACTTCCACCACATCTTCGACGTGAGAGTTCCGGCACCTGACCTCAAGAGGATGGACGGCAGGTGTTCTGGCGGCGACGACCAGCGCGGACACGAGCCAGCGGTCTGCCTCCGCGCGGCGCAAACTCAACACCGGTCCCATGACGACTCTCATCCGCGCCGTCTCCTTCGGCTCATGGCGACCGGCTCTAGCTTCTCGGACCGCCCATGACCGGGGAGAAGTCGCTGAACGACCAGTGGTCGGAGAGCCTGTCGCGATGGTCGGCTCTCAGGCGCCGAAACGTGGCGTTCGATCCTGAGTCCAACTCCTCGATCAGTCTCTGGCATCTGGTCAGGCGCCCCACGGTGCTCTGGCACAACGCCATGCGCTTGTCGTGCTTCCAACGGGTGAGATCGATCCGCAGCTTCCCGGCATCAGCCGCCATGGCGGCCAGAGTCTCCTGTAACTCCTGCACCCTCCCGGCGTTCTCGCTCTGCAGTCTCTCCACTTCCGCTCTCGTCGTGTCGAGGCTCTCTTGGAGCTCCGATGACTTCTTCTTTGCCTGATTCAGTTCGTTCGTCATGTACGAGGCCCCCGCCACCAACAAGACGACCAACGCCTTCGTCACATGCTCCACGGTCTTGTTCCACTCCATCGAAAAACCCCCTTCTTCGCTTCCGGCTTACGCCGACCGCCAGCTCCACCGGCGTGGAGTAATCGTTTTCAGCATGCGTTTGGGAAGCTGGCGTCACTGTAGCGAGGGCGCGCGAGCTTCTCGCGATAGACGGCTGTATGCGAGAGAGATTTGTACGATTTCTCTACGTGGCGCTGCCGATCTACCAGTCAGCCGGACTCGACGTGGCGTCGATCAGGCCACTCAGGAAGATCGAGTTCAGAAACAGGCGGTTCGAGCCGTAGAAGTAGGCGCGGAAGTTCGGATTGTCCAGGAGTTGAATCACCACGCCGCGGCCCATGCGGCTGGCGATGACGGCCGGCTTGCCGGCCAGGCGACGCTGGTTCTCCGGCGAAATCCAGCCGGCGAGTCGCGGCGGATCCTGGTACAGGGCAACGTTCTCGAAGGGGTCGGGGCCTGGGGGCAGAACCCACTCGCCAGTGCGGATCACGGCGAGGTCGGGCCGTTTGTAGCCGTAGGCCAGAGGATGCGTCAGATCCATTTCGACGCCAACGATCGTGCCGGCCATGAGCTGCTCGGCGCGCTGGTCACTGTAGTCGGCGTAGCGGGGGCGCTCCGCGCCCGCGTCCTCGCCGTCCTCAGCCGCCTCATCGGCCTCCGCTTGGCGGCCCAGGAGCTCGGCGCTCGCCCAGCGGCTCGCCGCGCCGATGGCCACGACCGCGCCGCCGCCCCGCACCCAGCTCCGAAGACGGTCCCGAACCTCTTCCCGGGGCGCTCCGCCGCCGAAGCCGCCCAAGGCGAGCACGACGTGTGTGTACCGGTCCAGGTCCGCGCCGCCCAACGCGTCGAGATCAACCAGCGAAACCTCGACGCCGAAGCGCTCGTCGAGCAGGTGCCAGGCTTCGCCGACGCGGTACG
>JAPOVF010000078.1 GCA_026708285.1 Acidobacteriota bacterium | reverse complement strand
ACCTGCCGCCCACGCTTCAGACCGCCGAGAGTTCCGGCACCGAGCCGCCGGGGAGTTTCCGCTACCTGGTCGAGAACTACGAACGGGACCTGCTGCGCGACGCACTGAAGAGTTCCCGTGGCAACATCGCCGCGGCGTCCCGCAAGCTGCGCACGACGCCGCGAATCACCGGCTACAAGATCAAGAAGTACGGTATCGATCCGAACCGTTACGGCTGACGGATCAGCGCCCATCCCAACGACTGACGAGAACGAAGTGCAGCACCCCTCATGCACCCAGCTTTGTCTGCCGCCCAATCACGTCACAACAAATTTGTCGCGCCGGGAACAACGTGTGTCCCGATTCCGAGGCGCAATGAGGCGCCGCAAACCTTGACTGGCAAAGACTTGACGCCCTCCAGGGGGGCCGGAGGTCTGTTGTTGGCACCCGTGTTGCTATTCCCCCGCACAACAGGCAACCCTGCCCGACCAAAGGAGGTACACCCAAGATGATCCGGAAGCCTGTAGCCCTCGCACTCCTCGCCCTGCTCGCTGTCGCCGCCGCGCCAGTCTCCGCTGATGCAGACTACGCCCTCGACTTCGCGTCGGCCTATGTCTGGCGCGGGATCACGTTCACCGACGGCGCCGTATGGCAGCCCTCGGTCACCGCCTCGAACGACAGCGGCTTCGCCATCAACGTCTGGGGCAACCTCGACCTCGACGACGCCAACGACATGAGCGCCGAGTTCAACGAGATCGACCTCACGGCCTCCTACGGCTTCGGCACGGACGCCGTCTCGGCCGAGGTCGGCTTCATCGAGTACCTGTTCCCGAACACGGCGTTCGCCGGCACCCGCGAGGTCTACCTCACGCTTGGCTTGGACATCACCGCCTCACCCAGCCTCTCCGTCTACTACGACATCGACGAAGTGAAGGACTTCTACGCGAACTTCGGCGTCTCGTTCGGCGGCGACGTGAGCGACGCCATGGCCTGGAGCGTCGACGTGTCGGCCGGCTGGGCCGGCGACGACTTCGCCGCCGCGTACGGCGGCACCTCAGGCGGCATGTACGACGGCAACGTCACGTTCGGTCTCTCCGGCGGCGCCTGGTCGGCGTTCGTCAGCTACGTCGACGCACTGGACGACGACGCGCTGCCGGAGCAGCCGGTCGACTTCCTCGCCGGAATCGGGTTCTCGTTCTAGGAGTCAGGCCGGCTCCGCTACGGCGGCCAGTTCCATGCAAGCTCGGGCGACGTATCACCGTCCGGTGAAGTTCGGCGCCCGCTTCTCCATGAAGGCGGTCACACCTTCGCGGTGATCGTCGGTCTGGCCGCAGCGAATGTGCGAGATGGCTTCCCGGTCGAGGATCGCCCGGAAGTCCGAGTTGACCGCCAGGTTCACGTTCTCCTTCATCCAGCGGTAGCTCACCAGCGGACCGTGAGCGAGCCGCGACGCGAACTCCATCGCATCGTCGCGGAACGTGTCCGCGTCGTAGACGCGGTTGACGAGCCCGATCCGACGCGCCTCCTCGGCATCGATGATGTCGGCGGTGAAGAACAGTTCCTTGGCCACTGCGGGTCCCACGAGTCGGGTCAGTTGCCAGGTCGTGCCCCAGTCGCCGCCGAAGCCGACCTTCGAGTACGCGGTGCCGAACTTCGCCGTGCTGGAAGCCAGGCGCAGGTCGCAACTCGCTGCCAGCCCGAGGCCGGCGCCCATCGCGAAGCCGTTGACCATGGCGATCGTCACCTTGGGCACCGAGTGAACGAGCCAGGCCGCCTCCTGGCCGCGACGCAGGCTGTCGATGCGCTCTTCGAGGGTCGTTGGGGCACCGCTCGACCCGCCCATGCCCGAAACGTCGCCGCCGGCGCAGAAGGCGCGGCCTTCGCCGGTGAGAACGATCACGCCCACGTCGGGATCGGCAGCCAGCCGCGGCACTTCTTCCTGGAGACCCTGGGTGATCTCGGCGGATAGCGCGTTCAGCTTCTTCGGACGGTTGAACGTCAGCAGGGCGACGCGATCCTGAACGTCGACCTTGAACTCCGGCTCAGGCGTCGTCTTCATCTCGGCTACGGTCATTCGGGCCCCTCCAGTCTCTTGATCTTCAAAGGAAGAGCCGGAGTCTAGCGGGCCGGCACCCGAATGGAACCCAGGTGGCGCGTCCTCGCGCCACCTGTGAAGCGAAGGATGCGCCCGTCAGGCGCATCCTTCGGAACAGTTTCGGCATTCGCGCGTTGTAACAGTGAAATGCCGGTGGCCGTGCTCAGGCCCGACCCGCTGGCGGCGCCGAGGAAGCCCCGAAGCACCGCAGTGCAGATGACCGCCACGGCGGACGCGGTCACGGCGGACCGCGCCCTGGAAGACGGAGCGCTCATGGCCCGCGTGAAGCAGGGCGATGAGCAGGCCTTCGCCGACCTGGTCAACCGCTACAAGCACCCCCTTGTGAACTACCTGACCCAGATGACCCGCAGCCGGGAACGCGCCGAGGACCTGGCGCAGGACGCGTTCGTGCGCGTCTACCGTGCAGCCGGCCGGTACCGGGAACGCGGCCAGTTCCAGGCGTTCCTCTTCCGGATCGCCACGAACCAGTTGCGGAGCGAAGCGCGTCGCGCCGCCCGCTGGCGAGGCCTTCTGCCTTCCCTGGCGGCCGAGCACCGACTGCGGTCGCCGGCTCCTTCGCCCCAAAGCACCGCTCTTGGCGCCGAAGCGGTAAACGCCGTGACTCGAGCTCTGAGCCGCCTGCCCCTTCACTACCGCGCAGCCGTGGTGCTGCGGGAGATCGAAGACTGGCCCTACGCCCGTATCGCCGAGACGCTCGGCTGCCGCGAAGGAACGGTCAAGTCGCGGGTGCACCGCGGCAAGACGCTGCTCCGCGACGAACTCAGCGCATACTGGAACGGAGAAGAGAGATGAGAGATCAGCTCGATCTGAAACGCCTGCCCCGCGTCGACGCCTCGGCCGGCTTCACAGCCGAAGTGCTTCGGCGCGTCCGGACCGACGACGGCCAGCGGGCCGCGCCCCGGTTGCGACTGGCCCTGGCAGCCGCCGCGGTCGTCGTCGTCTCGGCCGCCGCCGGCGCATGGTGGGCGCGGCAGTCGGCGCCCGAACCGCCGCCGATCACCGCTGAGGCGCTCGAGCAATTGAAGTCCGAGCACCGAGAACTCCTCAGCGAGCTGGAGTCGCTGAGCCGTCTGGCCCTCGACTCTCAGCCCTTCGTGCCCGTATCCATCGACCCGCGGACCGAGGTTCTCTTCGATCTGCGGGATATCCAACCACTGCCCGTGCGCTACGCAGTTTCAAACAACAGGCGCGTCCGCTAAGGAGAGCCACCCATGATCAACATCAAGTTCACCGCCGTTCCGACCACCTCAGTAGTAGCCCTTGCCGCCGCTGTCGCTCTCGTCGCTGGCCCAGCCGTCACCGCCCAGGAGTCCGAGGACAGGGAGATCTCCGCAAGAGTCCTCGTCGTGGGGGCCGACGAGGCCGTCGTGCACCGCGACGCCGAAGGTGGCGACGTCTCCTATCTGGAGATCAAGAAGATAGCCGAAGAGGCCGCACGTAGCGGCCTGGTCGACTCTATTCGCCTTCGTCCGTCGCTTCACCGCCTCTGGGCGGGAGGCGCCTTCCTCGGCGTCGAGGTTCTCGATCTGAACGAATCCCTGCGCGCCCACTTCGGAGTGCCCGAGGGCAGCGGAGTTCTCGTTTCCAAGGTGGCTGAGGACAGCCCCGCCCATCGGGCCGGCATTCAGGTGGGTGACATCCTCACTCGCTTCGACGGTGAGGACGTGACGAGTTTCCGCCGGCTGACCTCCATGGTCCGGGGTGCCGAGGCCGACGACCCAGCCAATCTCGAGATCTGGCGCGACGGCAAGGTCGAGACGCTCAGCACGACCCTGGACGAACGGCCACGCCTTGACCTCAGGGCGGGCACCTACGCGTTCTCCTTCCGTGGCCGGGAAGATCTTGACGGCGACGGCGAGATCGACGTCTTCAGCAGCCCCGAGAACGTGCACGAGAAGATCCAGGAGTACTTCAACGGCGATGAGTGG
>JAPOVF010000402.1:3593-4037 GCA_026708285.1 Acidobacteriota bacterium | reverse complement strand
CGGCGGCGCCGTGTCCTGCTCGACGTCGGTGACGAAGCCGTACTCGTAGTCGCGTTCGGCGAGTGCTCCGATCGTGTCCGCGGCGGTCGGCATCAGGTGCTGCTCCCCAGCGGAATCAGGGACTCGGCGACCCGGCCGGGCGCGCCGGCCATGAAGTCCGCCTGGGCCATCTCGGCGATCTTGATGTCCTCGAGCGCTCCGCGTACGGCGCGGTCGATCCGTTGCCAGTTGTCGCGGACGCGACAAAACGCCTCGTACGAACATTCGTGTTCCGAGTGTTCGCTGCACTGGGTCAGGGCGATGGGACCCTCGAGCGCGAAGATCACGTGCGCGACGCTGATCTCCGCCGCCGAACGCGCGAGTTCGTAGCCGCCGTGCACTCCGCGGTGAGACACCAGCAGGCCGGCCTTGGCGAGCAGCTTGAGGATCTTGCTGACCATCGGC
>JAPOVF010000402.1:0-3583 GCA_026708285.1 Acidobacteriota bacterium | reverse complement strand
AGCTGGGTCATCAGGACGATGCCGTAGTCGGCTTGCTTGGTCAGTCGGATCATGGCGGTGAAACGGGGACCCGAATAGTCCCGATTCCGAGATTAGCATGGGAAAGCAGTGTGTCAACGTAGCGGTGAAGCGATGTCCTGGTTCACTCCGACACTGCTGATCTGGTGCGGGCTGACCGTGCCGGTGCTGGTCTACGGCCTGATGGGCCGGGACACGACAGGTCGATTGGGCGGCGTGCCCCGGGGCCCCCTGGTCGACGCCCGCTGGGGCTGGTTCTGGATGGAGCTGCACGCCATGATGGTCTTTCCGGCGGTGTACCTCGCGGCCGGCGAGCGCCACAGGGTCGGCGACGTCCTGGTCGGCCTCTGGCTTGCCCACTACCTTCACCGCACGCTGGTCTGGCCACTGATCGTCCAGCGTCAGGCGCGCCCGTTCCCGGCCGCGACCGCCTGTGCCGGCGCGGCCTTCAACCTCGTCAACGGCGCGTTCCTGGGCTGGCACCTGGCGCGGTTCGCCGACTATCCGGAGGACTGGTTCTCCGATCCAAGGTTCGGAGCCGGCGCCGCGCTCTTCATTCTCGGAGCGGTGCTCAACATCTCTTCCGACTACCGCCTGTCATCGCTGCGGGCGAGGGCCTCGGGCGGTGCCGTCCTGCCCCGAGGCGGCGCTTTCGACTACGTGTCGTGCCCCAACCTGGCCGGGGAGATCGTCGAGTGGGTCGGTTTCGCCCTGATGAGCTGGTCGTTGCCGGGCCTGGCGTTCGCGTTGTGGACGGCGGCCAACCTGGTCCCAAGGGCACTGTGGCGTCACCGCTGGTACCGGGAGAAGTTCCCCGGCTACCCCGCCCGACGCCGGGCGCTCATCCCCGGACTGCTATAGGGCCCGAGCCCGCCCGGCTGCTGCGCGAACAGCCCGCTCGACCGGACCTGTCCGGGTCCCTCCCCGGTCAGGGAACGAGCGTCCGCGCCACACGCAGGCCGATGTTCAGGCCGAGCTCGCCTGCGCCGACACCGTTGCGGCCCGCGGCCCGGAGAAGGGCCGGCCGGTTGTTCCAGGAGCCCCCGCGCACGATGCGGCGGGAGCAGTCGCCTTCCGTCCAGGCGCTGCCGTCGGTCGGCGAATCCTCGTAGCTCCCGTTCCAGCAGTCCTCGACCCATTCCCACACGTTGCCGTGCATGTCGTGAAGACCCCAAGGGTTCGGCGCGTAGCTCCCGACTTCGGCCGTCTCGAGGGCGACCCGGTCCGAGCACAGCGTGTTTCGCCACTCGACCCGCTCCGGAACGCTCACGTCCGCGTGGTTCCCGTAGCGACAGAGCTCCATGGGGTGGTCGCCGAAGTGGAACTGGGTCGTCGATCCCGCCCGCGCCACGTACTCCCACTCCGCCTCCGTCAACAACCGGTAGGCGCCGCCGGTCTCCCGCGACAGCCAGGCCACGTACTCCTGCGCGTCCGACCAGGAGACGTTCACCGCCGGACGCCGGCCCCGTCCCCAGCCCCCGTCGTCCACCGGCGCGCGGCCGGTGGAAGCCGTGAAGCGGTCGTACTCGTCCAGCGTCACTTCGTGTAGCGACACCGCGAACGAGTCTGCGAAGGACACGTCGCGGATCGGCCTCTCCCGGTTGCTGCAGCTCATGCCCGACACGCAGCCCATGTAGAATCGACCTGGCGGAATCACGACCATCTCCGGTCCGCGGCCACCCGAGGCAAGAGCATCGGAGAACCTCGCGCCGACCTGCCACGAAGTGGTTGAGACCGGCTCCCGTTCGACGCGCGGCGGCTCCACGGGCGGCGGCTCCGCGCTCTCGACCGGGACGGAGGTCGGGTGCTCGGCAGCCTCGGCCGCTGCCTTCGCCATCGCCGCCAGCACGTCCGCGTGGACCCCGGCCTGGGCGAGGGCCACGAGCTGTTCCACGCCGGTGTCGAACGCCGTCGCGGTCGATCCGATCTTGGCCACGATGACCTCGGCAGGAAGGCCGGCTTCGGTGAGATTGACGATGTCCTCGTTGTCGAGCACTTCGGTCTGCCCGACGGCGGCGGTCGGAAGGGACAGGACGACGAGAAGGACGACACCGACACCCTGGTCGATCGATCTCACTCCTTTCCATCCCCGCCGGACGCCGGCGCCAGGCGTTCCGCCTCCCGGCTGTCGCCGAGCAGCACGGCCACCCAGCGGAACTCCTCCGTGTTCTCGAGCAGGATCTTGACCACCATCGTCAGCGGCACCGACAGCAGCATGCCGACCGGCCCCCACACCCAGCCCCAGAACACGAGGGAGAGGACGACCACCAGGGTCGAGAGGCCGAGCCTCCGGCCCAGGAGCGGCGGCTCGATGAAGTTGCCGATCACCATGTTGACGACCAGATAGCCGAGGGCGACGAGCAACCCGCGGCCGACGCCGATCTGGACCATGGCCAGGAGGGTCGTCGGCACGGCCGCGATGATTGAACCGAGGTTCGGGATGAAGTTGAGAACGAAGGCCACCAGTCCCCAGAAGATCGCGAACTCGACGCCCAGCACTCCGACCCAGATGCCGATCAGCAGGCCGGTGGCCAGGCTGATCACGGTCTTGATCCCCATGTAGTGCTGGATCTCGTGCATGGCGCGGGCGAAGCGCGCCTCGGCGCCGGCGCTGCCGAAGGCCGCGCGGACCTTGGGGCCGAAGGTCGCCGCCTCGAAGAGGGTGAAGATGACGATCAGGGAGATGACGAGGAACGATGACAAGGCAGCCGTCGTCGCCCGCAGGGTGCGGTTCACGAAGTCGACCAGGAAGCCCGGCTCGAAACGCGAGAGCAGCGCCTCCGACAGGGAATCGTCACCCGCCCGCCAGTTGGCGACGGGCACACCCCGCTCCTCCAGCCACTCGCCGCTGTCTTCGATCCACTCCGTGAGCGTTGACTGGATCTCCCCCATCTCGCCCGCGACCTGGTTCGCGGTGGAACCGACCAGATAACCGGCCAGGGCGAGCACCAGCAGATCCAGCAGGATCGTGCCAAGGACCGCGACGATCATCGGCAGGCGTTGCTGCAGCCAGGTCAGAACGGGCAGGCTGATCGCGGCGATGAAGACCGCGACCAGGAACGGGATCATGATCGAAGACGCGGCCCGGAGACCGGCGACCAGAACGACGACGCAGGCCGCGACGACCAGGAGCCGGATCGGCGCCCCGAAGTCGCGGATCGGTTCGCTTGGATTCGCAGCCATCGCTCGACCAGAGTGTAGCCGCGTCACGGCCGCCCGAAGGCGACCGCTGCACGCGCCCAGAGGAGTCCTACGGCGTCAGCCTGCGGCGGCGCGGTGGTCCTCGACCAGGCCGTCGACGACGGCCGGTTCGGCCAGGGTCGTCACGTCGCCGAGATCGTCGTACTCGCCGGCGGCGATCTTGCGCAACACGCGACGCATGATCTTGCCGGAGCGGGTCTTCGGCAGACCGGCGGCGATGTGGATGCGGTCCGGCGTCGCGATCGGTCCGATCACCGTGCGCACCTGCTGCCGGAGTTCGGCCACAAGCCCGGCCTGCTCCCGGCTCTCCGCCTCCGGCGTGATCAGCACGTAGGCGTAGATGCCGACGCCCTTGATCTCGTGC